>JAISER010000123.1 GCA_031263985.1 Clostridiales bacterium
CGTACTTAAAGCAGATGTATCATTGCCGGCAATGTCGCGCCGACGCCATCGGTTCGCTTGGGCAGGATTGTTCGGCGCGATTTCGGGATGACCAAACTTTATCGACAAGCGCGGATGAAAAGAGCGAAAAACGGTTTACCGCGCTTGTTACCTCAAGCGACAGACAGATTATCAATCAGCATTTCGGTCATGCTGAAAACTTTTATATTTATCGTTATGACGAAGGTATGGTTCAGTTGCTTGAAATACGCGACGTTAAAAAATATTGCGGCGGCCCCGGCGAATGTGAGGATGACGAGGAAAAATTCGCGCAAATCTCAAAAGCCGCCGCTGATTGCGACGTTATTCTCACAATGCGGATTGGCGAACGCCCAAGGCGGTTTTTGGAACAACAGGGGAAACGGGTTATCGCTACCTACGGATTCATCAATGAGGAAATTCAAAAAGCGGCGAATTTATTAGAGCATGTTTAAGATCTCGCTTTTAGCGGATTTCTTGTGATGATTTTTCGTCAAACGCGGAAGCGCGAAAATCGCGTATTCGAAAAATATATAAAAGCGTGATCTTGAACAGGCTCTTAGGAAAAATTAGGGAGGATATAATGCGGACTTTGGAATACAAAACGACCGGAATCTGTTGTACGCAAATCAACGTCGCCGTAGAAAATGGGAAAGTCGCGCAGGTACATTTTCTGAATGGATGCGATGGCAATTTGAAGGCGGTATCTCAGTTGGTACGCGGTATGCCTGTGGAACACACGATCGAACTGCTGAAAGGAATTGACTGCGGTAAGAGAGGAACATCTTGCCCGGCTCAGCTTGCCCACGCGTTAGAACAAATTTGCCAGACTGTCTATCCGCCTTTGGTTGAAAAGCAATTCGAAGGGATCGCAAAATCCGATTAAAACAAGGGAAAAGATATTAAATGGGCATTCTATTGTACTTGAGAATGCTCATTTTGGTTTGTTTCCCGTATCGGTTCGCCCCATAGCTCATATGGAAGTTTCTCTTGAAACTAACCCCATACCTTAAAGCCTGTTTAAGATTTTGCTCCTTGTAAAGCTGCATCTTTTTTTACGCATTATATGAAAGCGTTTAAGAGCCTGTTTAATATCTCCATTTTGTATCTTTTCGGCTTGTGAAACCTGTCCCGAAACCTGACTCCGGCGTTCGCGCTTCCGCGTTCGGCGAAAAGTCATCATAAAAATCCGCTAAAAGCGAGATCTTAAACATGCTCTAAGAGTTCCGCAAATAGCGGTTCTATGAACGGCGACCTATTTGAAGGTTGGCCGGAGCGTGTTTTTGCATAGCTGATGAATGTGAATTTAGGGTAATATTCCTCCCGCCCTATTCTCCTGATTTAAATTCCCATTGAAAAATTTTGAGCGAATGTCAAGCGTAGATTACGATTGCATACATATGAGTTGGACACTTTTTGGGACGCCATGTCTCACGCTTTCAACTAGTCTTGACTATACCTTTTCTCCGCGAAGCGCATAGCCAGATTTTTGAGAGTAATATTCATCGAAGCCGCTTTCATCAGAATAATATAATTCGCTGTCTTCCGGAAGCGCTTCTATTTCGGCAATGAATTCTTCTCGTTTTCGCTCGTCGCGCTCAATATTGTGTTTTTTTACGCGTAACGCCCAAAACCCTTTTTGTGCTTCGGATTCCGGAATCGCTGCAATTAAAGGCGTTCGCGGTTTCCTTATTTGTACTGTACAGATTTTATACCAATACTCAAGCGATTTTTCACGGTCAATCTTATATGCTCCGCGATTCAACGGTCTGTTTTCCAGCGCTCCGGTTTCCGCTTCAAGTTTCTCCCATGCCTGCGGCGTATTTACCCCAAGTCCATACATCTCGGTTACTTCCGATTAGCTATGTCCGTTGCGTAGCGCTTCTATAGCGCGTTCTCTCATTTTTACTGGATATGACGCTTACCATTGTTTTTCACTTTTGTAAATAGCTTCAACTATAATATACAGTAGAATCGCTATATCCTGCCGTCACGGGTGTTATACTGTATTCATTTGAGCGAAACTGAGGACAAAGACCCGCCGAATGAATGCCGAGATGTGTATTTTACACAAATTTTACACACTATTTACGTAAAATTAGGTAGTTATCCATATTTTTTAGTTTATCATAACTTCGGGCAATGGCTTAATTATAATTAAAGGAGTGGCGTAAAAATGAAAATGATCTTAAGCGCGTTTCTAGACGTTCCGTTAACGCTCTCGCTATGCCTTGGATTTATGGTCAATGCAAGTTCTCAAACTCCAGCGTCGCAAAAAACATATTATGAGTATCCGATAATTCCAGATGCCGAAGAATGGGGCGAGCTTGAAACTCATGCGGAAATGGTCGCGGCAGTCCAAGTCCCCAATGATGTTCTAAAAAAAATGACAACCGAAGAGTTGGCTGTCACTGTATTGGAAAATCCTCTTGCTCCGTTAATTTTTGCCTATTATACATATGAATCCGGTTATGACGATGGCTACGGAATATTGTGTAAAGATCTGAATTGTTTTCGAGAACTCGATAGCCGTATTGATGCGTCAGATAAATTGTCAAAGGTAATCAACGATTGGCGTTCCTCAGTCGAAAATTCGGAAGACTACAATAGTCCCGTAAATTTTAAGCGTTGGGTTGGCGAGACGATTTTAGGCTGTATGCAGGATGATCCGGGTCTGACATGGACGGATCATGGCGTTACGGCGGATCAGACCATAGATTTTACATATACGCCCTCTTGATTATTGAATAATTCGCTATAGCCATAATCTGTCGTGACGGTTATGTTCTTATTCACTTCGCGCTCCGTATTCATCCTTGCGACTACCGACGAAAACGCGTTAAGAATCCGTCGGAGTCAGGTTTCAGGACAGGTCTATTATATTTAACTTGAATTCGCTATTTTTAATCGCGACAGCTGCGTTAATCGACCGCTGTTTTCCGCGAAAAATTTGGCGTAAAAAACCGCCGCGCTCACGATACGAAATCGTGAGGCGCTCGCTGTTTTATGCCGCGTCGTTCTCTTCGTCATACGAGTGAAGTTCGTTCGGATCTGATTTTCAAGTTTCTGAAAAAACGGCGTAATCTCGTAAACGCTTGCGCGTTACGAGATTCAGTCATCCCAAAAATCCGCTAAAAGCGAGATCTTGACTCCCTATTTTTTTATAGCCAGCCTTTTGCGCATGGTAGAATCCAGCGTTTTTTTGCGTATCCTAAGCGACAGCGGCGTGACTTCTACAAGTTCGTCAGTTTTGATAAACTCAAGCGTTTGCTCCAAGCTGAAAATCGTGGCGGGCGTAAGGCGCAAAGCGTCGTCCGCCCCGGCGGAGCGCATGTTAGTAAGCTGTTTGCGCTTGCATACGTTTACCTCCATATCGTCGCCGCGCGCGTTACGCCCGACGACCATTCCCGAGTAGACCTTCACGCCGGGCGAAATAAACAATTCGCCGCGCTCCTGCGCGTTGTACAAGCCATACGCCATAGCCTCGCCCGTCTCAAACGCTATAAGCGAACCTTGCGCCCTCCGCGGCATAGCGCCTTTATACGGCTTATAGTCATCAAAAACGGCGTTCAAAGCTCCTGAGCCTTTGGAGTCGGTCAGAAACTCATTGCGATAGCCTATAAGCCCGCGCGACGGCATGTTAAACACAAGCCGCGTCATGCCGCCTCTGCCGGATAACATATTGACAAGCTCACCTTTCCTTGCGCTGAGTTTTTCAATGATCACGCCGGAAAATTCATCGGCCGCATCGACTGTCACTATCTCGAAAGGCTCGTATAGCGCGCCGTTCACATCGCGTAAAAGCGCTTCCGGTTTTGACACCTGAAATTCATAACCTTCACGCCGCATATTCTCAATTAAAATGGACAAATGCAGCTCACCGCGGCCGGAAACTTTAAACGTTTCGAAGCTTTCGGTTTCCTCGACGCGCAAGCTTACGTCCGTGTTAAGCTCTTTGAACAAACGCTCTCTAAGGTTGCGCCCAGTTACGAATTTCCCTTCTTTTCCGGAAAACGGGCTGTCATTGACGAGAAAATTCATCGATATCGTTGGCTCTGAAATTTTAGTGAACGGCAGCGGCTCAAACTTTTGACCAAAACACACCGTATCCCCGACTGACAAATCGTCTATGCCCGAAATAGCCACGATGGAGCCGACGGACGCGTTTTTGACAGGGACGCGCTCAAGCCCCTCAAATTCAAAAAGTCCGTTTATCTTCGCCTTTTTTACCTCACCAGGACGAGACGCGTTTACGACCATAGCCTCTTCATTCACGCGCAAAGCCCCGTTCTCAATCTTTCCCACGCCTATGCGGCCTACATAATCATTATAATCTATCGCGCTGACAAGCATCTGGCCGTCAGCGTCGACGTCGCCTTTCGGCGGCGGTATATTTTCTATAATAGCTTTAAAGAGCGATTCCATGCCCTTTTTATCATCGCTTTCATTAACGAACGACACGCCTAGTTTAGCGGAAGTGTATACGACAGGAAAGTCAAGCTGTTCATCCGTAGCGTCCAGATCCATAAAAAGCTCCAGGATCTCTTCCTCAACTTCCGTCGGGCGCGCTTCCGGCCGATCAATCTTATTTATGCAGACTATAACCGGCAAGTCCAAAAGGAGCGCGACCTTCAAAACAAAGCGCGTTTGAGGCATAGAGCCTTCAAACGCGTCCACAACAAGCGCCACTCCGTCCGCCATTTTTAGCGCTCGTTCGACTTCGCCGCCGAAATCAGCGTGACCCGGCGTATCTATAATGTTTATCTTTACGCCTTTGTAGCGGACTGACGCGTTTTTAGACAGTATAGTTATGCCGCGTTCACGCTCAAGGTCATTGGAGTCCATTATACGCTCCGCCACGACCTGATTTTCGCGGAACGCTCCGCTTTGTTTCAACAGTTCGTCAACAAGCGTCGTTTTACCGTGGTCTACGTGCGCTATTATAGCTATATTCCTTATATCATCAACATGCTTTACCATTAATTGCCCTCTTTTTCTTTATTTAATGAATATTCGCGAATTTATTTCGAAGCGAATACGAAGGTTTGAAACAGGTTAAAACCTTGAAGGAACTTTTTCGAGAAAAAGTTCCTTCAAACTTCCTCAAAAAGCTTTTCTAAAAAACTTCGCTTCGCTCCGTTTTTTTACTGAATATTAGGCGAGTTTATGAAGCTCTGGGTTAAAACCCGGAAGTAATCTTTTCGAGAAAAGGTTTTGCGAAAACTAATCTTGCATAAGTATAAGCCGTCTATTTCCTTCAGGCTTATGGATAGATTTTACAAATAGGGCTGAACCGCGAAATGACGACAATTACAATCCCTGCCACAGCGATAAAAGGTCCGAACGCCATACGCGATTTAAGCGTTTTTAAGCGGAGCGCCAGCATTATGGCGGCGTATGCCCCGGCCGTCATAATAGAAACTAGCAAAACCGCGAAGGCCATGAGAGGCCCTATATATGCGCCTGCCATAGCCATAAGCTTCATATCGCCCGCGCCCATGCCGCCTTTCGACAGCGCTATTACGGCAAGAATCGGCCCGCCGCCCGCCACCGTTCCCAACAGAGCGGAAACCGCGTATCGCAGCCCGGAGGCGGTCCCGAAAATTATAAAACGCGCGGCCAGCAATGCCGCCAACGCCGAAAACCCCGTCACTATAATTTTGTTGGGTATAATTCCTCGTCTAGCGTCAATAGCGGCCGCGACCGCAAGCGAAGCGACGAGCGTAATTTTTTGAGTGACGTCTAGCATCGCGTCAATAGACGGCTTATCGCCGCGCGCGCGGCTTGAAACGCCTGTGGAATTTTGGTTGGATCATTGCCGCCGGCCATAGCCATGTTAGGCTTGCCGCCTCCTCTGCCGCCCAGTTCCGCCACGGCTTCTTTTACGACTGTTCCGGCGTTAAACCCGGCTTTTACGATATCGTCCGTCGCCGCGGCAAGCATGGTCAGCTTATCGCCGCCGCCGATCAAAACGACCGCTCCTGAGCCTATTTTATCCTTTACTTTATCGCAAAGCCCGCGAAGCGCGCCCGCGTCCGCCTCGTCAACGCGAGCGAAAATGACATCCGCTCCATTTATACGTTCCTTTTTGTCTAAAAATTCGTCTATACGTGACCCGGCCAATTTAGCGCGAAGCCGTTCAATTTCTCTTGACATTTCTTTGACGTTGTTAAGCGTAGCCGCAAGTTGTTTCGATACGTTTTCCGGAGATGTTTTCAAAGCGGCCGCCGCTTCCGCAAGCCTCTCGTCAGCTTCGCGAAAACGTAAAAGCGCGCCTTCGCCCGTGACCGCCTCTATTCTGCGCACGCCCGCCGCTACGCCGCTTTCAGACACAATTTTAAACGA
>JAISER010000091.1 GCA_031263985.1 Clostridiales bacterium
GGGGGGGGGGGGGGGCGCCCGGTCTCGCTTCAGAACTGCGCTTCACGAAAGACCGCCGCCAAAATCCGCGTCGATCTTTCGCTCCGCTTCGTTCCTCGCGAAGCCCGCCCCTCAAACCCTCGCAAAATCCGGGGCTAAGCGATTTCGCCGACAAGATAAAACGTCTTGCAAGCGGTTATTTTCACCGGAATTATGCTGCCTATATATCTTTCATCGGCATCTATATGAACAGTCATGTTGCCTTCAGAACGTCCCGTAAGCAGACCGTTGGCGCCTTTGCCCTCCGCCAAAACCATCAGCGCTCGTCCCAGCGAACGCTGATTTAATTCAAGCGCTATAGGGTAAATCGCCGCTAGAAGACGATTAAAACGATCTTTAGCCGTTTTTTCATCTATTTGGTTCGGCATATTAGCGGCTGGAGTACCTGCGCGTTTTGAGTATATAAAAGTAAACGCTCCCGAGTACCTCGCTTCCTCCACCAAATTAAGCGTATCCTGAAAGTCCCGTTCCGTTTCGCCTGGAAAACCGACTATTATGTCGGTCGTCACGTCGATGTCCGGCATGGCGGCGCGCAATTTGGCCAGCAGCCCCAAATAACGCTCCCTTGTATAACCGCGCCTCATATCGCGCAGCACTTTGTCCGACCCTGATTGCGCCGGCAGATGTATATGACGGCACACTTTTTTACAATCGCGCATAGCTTCAATAAGCTCGTCGGACAGATCTTTCGGATGACTTGTAATGAATCGTATTCTCTCGACGCCGTCCACGTCGTTTATCATTCGTATAAGGGCGGCGAAATTCGTATCGCCGCTTCTATACGAATTCACGTTTTGGCCGAGGAGCGATATCTCTTTCGCGCCATTTGCGGCGAGTTTCCGCGTTTCGTCCAGTATGTCGTCCGCGCGTCTGCTGCGTTCATGTCCGCGCACATATGGAACTATGCAATATGAACAAAAATTGTCACATCCGTACATAATGTTTACGCTCGCTTTAAACGAGGCGTTTAATATAACGGGTTCATCAATTTCATCGTGCTCGTCCCACACGTCCACAACTCGCCCGCCCGTTTCAATGCGAGAAAAAAGAAGCTGCGGGAAACGGCGTATATTAAACGTACCAAAAATTATGTCTATATGCTTATGAATTTTAAGCGTTTTATCCAAAATGGCGTTTTGCTGAACCATGCATCCGCACAGCGCTATCATCATATCCGGCTTGTTAGACTTGTACGCCTTTAAAAGCCCCAATTTTCCAAAGACTTTCTCTTCCGCGCGTTCGCGCACGCAACACGTGTTATATATCACTAAATCGGCGTTTTTTTCATCTTCAGAACGTTCATAGCCCATATCCGACAGCATGGATTCCAGTTTAGCGGAATCATGCGCGTTCATCTGACAGCCGTAGGTTTTTATGAAAGCGCGTCTTTTGAAGCCGGTTTTAGCTGAATAATCATCGTTTATAGCGCGTACGAGTTTTATATGCGAGTCACTCAAAATAACCGCCTCCATCGGGGTGCGTTTCATAATTTCTCAGGAAATATATCGCTATCACAACCTCAAAGTACGTCGTCACGACCGCGACCGCAATAGCGGCGATAATTCTCACCGGCGCCATTATGACAGACTCATTAAACGCGACGCCTAAGACCGATAAAGGAACGGCAATCGCCTGAGAGATGAAAAAAAACGATATATGCGCTAAAACAAACAACAGCATGGCGGAAAACCATCGCCCTTTCGTGACGCCGCGCGAAACGAAAAGCGCTCTTGGACCCCAATCATCTGAAACTGCGGTCACGCGTACGGCGAACGCAAAGCTCACGCTCAAATAAATCGGAACGACGATAAGCGGCAGAGTCGCGAAAATCGCCGTCATATAAAACAAATACGTCAAGAGCAGTTTTCCCCATTTCATAAGCGACGCGTCCAACGCGTCAGCTAATTTGGGTTTTTGGCCGCTTAAATGTTTAAACGTTATGGCGGTTGACGCCGATATAAAAAGCGGCCTGAAGATAATCATGGCGATTAGCGGCGCGTAGATGACCGGCGGGGAGTTCTCGAAACTGAAGCTCGTAATATCAAACGCCTCGGACTCTAAAAAAAACGCGGTTACAAGCGTCTGGGGCAAATACGTCAGCGCGCTGACAAATGCCAGAAGCTTGAAATTTTTAAGGTATACCTCGAAAGCTCGCTCAAACAGTCCTGAAAAAACGGATCGCCGCATCGCTGTCAGCTCCAAACGGTTAATGGCGTAAAAATTATTCAGTAAAGCGTAAACAGTATATACTATAGCGCGTACAGAAATCAACTGCGGAAAAGCGGTTTAAAAGCCTGTTTAGCATCCGCGTTCGACAGCTAAGCGTCAATTTTTCCGCCGCTCTCCGTCACCGAAATCCCAGCGTAACGAAAAACTCGCTCACTAATCCGCCGATCCCAGATCTTAAACAGGCTCTTAAAACAGCGCGCGGGGGGGTTATGGGCTTAACCCCAATATTTTCTGTCGAGACTCCTGTACTGTATAGCCTCGCTCAGATGAGCCGTTTCAACGCGCTCCCTATGATCCAAATCGGCTATAGTTCTGGCTACTTTTAATATTTTATGGTAAGCGCGACCGCTTAAGTTAAGACGCTCAAACGCCTTTTTCAGTAGTTTGCGCTCTTTATCCCCTAAAGCGCAATACGCTTCAATCTGCCGCGACGACATGCCGGCGTTAAAGCGCGTCGCATCATCTTTGAAGCGCTCATTTTGCATAGCGATGGCCTGAAGGACTCGCGCCTTTATTTCGGCGGACGGTTCGGCCTCTCTGTTTGGCCCAAGGTCGTCATAACTTACCGCGCTTATTTCAACCTGTATGTCAATTCTGTCCAACAGCGGCCCCGACACTCGGTTCAGATATTTGCTTATCTCATTTTGCGAACACGCGCATTTCGGCCCGGAGCCGTAATATCCGCAAGGGCAGGGATTCATTGAACAGACAAGCATAAAATCCGACGGATATGTAAACGTGCCGTTTATGCGCGCTATCGTGACATTCCCGTCTTCCATAGGCTGGCGCATGACTTCAAGCGCGTTTTTTTGAAATTCCGGCAGTTCGTCCAAAAAAAGCACGCCGTTATGAGCTAAACTTATCTCTCCGGGCTTTGGAACGCGCCCGCCGCCGGTAAGGGCGGAATATGAAATAGTATGATGCGGACTGCGAAACGGACGTTTGGTTATCAACGCCCGTTTGTTCGCTAGCATACCGGCGACGCTGTAAATTTTCGTCGTCTCTATGCTTTCGTCAAAGCCCATGTCCGGTAAGATTCCCGGCAGTCTCTTGGCCATCATCGTTTTACCCGAACCGGGCGGTCCTATCATAAGGACGTTGTGCGCCCCCGCGGCGGCTATTTCAAGCGCGCGTTTGGCGCTGTCCTGCCCCTTTACGTCGCTGAAGTCCAGAGGATTGTCGGGAGGCGTTTCCAAACAGACGTTTTCAGTTCTGTAATCGACAGTCGAAGTGAATCCCCCGTTGAAATACGCCACTACTTCCGTCAGACTTTTCACCGCGACGATGTCCACGCCGCCGATAAGCGCGGCTTCCTCGCCGTTTTCAAACGGCACGATCATTGTCTTCACGCCTTCGTTTTTCATATGGCAGACCATTGACAAAACGCCGCTCGCCGGACGCGCGACGCCGTCCAGCGACAGTTCGCCGATTATAAAAGCGTTTTCACAATTTTTCGCCTTAATTATATTCATACAGACAAGTATGCCGACCGCTATGGGCAGATCGAACGCGGGGCCTTCCTTTCTCGTGTCAGCCGGAGCTAAATTTATAGTTATTTGTTTTGAGGGAAAAGCGTACCCGCAATTTTTTATCGCGGTCCTCACTCTGTCTTTGGACTCCTTGACAGCGGAGTCCGGCAAGCCGACGATTTCAAATTTCGGCAGTCCGCCGCAAAGATCCGTCTCAACATCCACCGTATAAGCGTCAATGCCGGCGAGAGCGCCGCTTATAATTTTTGCCAGCATAATAATTCCTCCGTTGCCGTTGCAATAATCGCCATACTTATATTATAATCTACATAATATACTAATTGACGGACGCGCGCAAGCCAAGCGAATCGTCGTTCACAAAAAGCCTTCCCTTTGATTATATATATGTAAGCGAAAAATTTTAGGGAGGCTATATGGATGTTGTATAACAAGTACACGGCCCAGAACCTTAACGCGGGCGCGGATCTGAGCGGCAGAGGGCGCCTTATAGTCGGGGCGTACCACGGAAGCGAGGCCAACCCGGCCGCCGGAGCGGTGATAAACGTGATGTCGGGCGGCAATATAGTGGAAAGGCTTATAGCCGATTCGTCCGGTCAGTCGGAAGAAATCATTCTGCCTACGCCGTCCGCGGAGTTTTCAATGAATGAAAACATGCCGAAGCCATATGGCGAATATGATATAATTGTGGAGAGCGGACAGTTCGGAACGACGCGCGTGAACGGCGCGCAAATTTTGCCAAACGCAACCGCCGTGCAGGAAGTCACGCTTCGCGGGGAAAACAGTGAGATAACCGTAGACGAGCCTGCGCTATGGGGCGAGTATCCGCCGAAAATCGCGGAGAACGACCAAAAGCCTCTGCCGCCGTCCACGGGCTTTATAGTGCTGGATAGAGCCGTCGTGCCGGAATTCGTTATAGTTCACGCGGGAACGCCGACGAACGCGTCGGCGCAAAACTATTGGGTTCCGTTTAAAGACTATATAAAAAACGTGGCCAGCAGTGAAATATACGCCAATTGGCCGGAACAGACGCTGCGCGCGAATATATTAGCTATAATCTCGCTCACGCTTAACAGGGTCTATACGGAATGGTACCGCAACCAGGGGTATGATTTTACAATCACCAACTCTACGGCGTACGACCAGGCTTTCACTTACGGCAGAAATATATTCCAGGAGATATCCGTTGTAGTGGACGATATCTTCACGTCATTCATCACAAAACCATCCATAAATCAGCCATTGTTCACGCAATATTGCGACGGTCAAAAAAGCTCGTGCCCGACTTGGATGTCGCAGTGGGGCAGCAAATCTCTGGGAGACCAAGGTTACGGCGATATTGATATTTTACGTCATTATTACGGTTCCGACATATATATTATGCAAGCCGAGAAAGTCAGCGGCATACCGTCGTCATTTCCCGGAACCACGCTTCAAACAGGGTCGAACGGTCCGAATGTGCGGGTTATACAAACGCAGCTAAACGCCGTCGCGAATAATTTCCCCGCGATTAAAAAGGTGCGCGTAAGCGGCGATTATGACAACGATACGATGCTTGCCGTAAAAGAGTTCCAAAAGATATTCAATTTACCTCAAAGCGGAATTGTCGATTTTGCGACATGGTACAGAATATCAGAAAAGTTCGTGGCCGTCACTAAAATAGCCGAAGGCTCGTAAAAGCATTATTTAATGCAGGAGCCTGTTTAGCGCCCGCGTTCGACGGCTAAGCGCTGATTTTTCCCGCCGCTCTTCGTCGCTGAAAGCTTGGCGCAGTGAAAAATCCGCTCGCTAATCCGCTGAACCCGGATACTAACGCTGGAAAGATCAACCTAATGCGAAATCAGGGACAAACTAAGCGACGCGTTTTATAATATACTTAGAAACAGCCTATAATAACCTATATGATATTCAACCGTTGAAAAACGTATTAGGATGGGGTACGACTTGAACGACTTAACTGAAAAAACTTCAGACTTATTGAAACGAAAATATCTTTCCCTTATAAAAACATCGGCTCCTAAAATAAGAGTAAGCGCGCTAAAAGTCGCTTTGTTAGCCGTTCGCGCTATGAATTCTTTAAATAGCTCTTTAAGCGCCGCTTTAAATAGCGTTTTCGCGAACGCCGCTCAGCCGATTTTAAAAGGCGCTTTATTATGTTCCGCCGCCGCGTTATCCGTTTGTTTGGCCGCGGCGGCGGTCTACGCGAAGTCGCGCGGAGCGATATCGGCGGCGGTCATATCCGCGCGGCCGCAATCAGTTTCATATCCGGCGGATGAAGAGAGCGCTGAGTTTTTCAAAAGCGCGTACTATGACGGACTTAGGTATGATGAGTATATGGCCTACAAACGGCGGCGCCCGTCCTTAGCGGACGAAGACATAGTATGGATGGTCAACGCCGGACTTTCAGCCGATTTTTATTCCGACATCAACTTGTCTGACGCGCAAAGGCCTTTGCTGGTAAATAAATACAACAAACTGCCCGACAATTACAAACCTCCCGAACTTGTGGAAGTCCTAAATGGCAAATTAGCCACGCCGGAAACGCGCGACGCGTTTTTGACCATGCGAGAAAACGCGCTTGAGAACGGATTGAAACTGAGCGTGGCGTCCGCTTATAGAGACTTCGAACGACAAAGATATCTCTATTCGCAGGCTATCAAACAGTATGGACCCGAAACCGCCGACACGCGAAGCGCGAGACCGGGTCACAGCGAACATCAAACCGGCAGAGCCCTTGACCTCATCGGTTCATTCGGAGACATGGCCAATTTTGAAAAGACGCCGGAATGCGAATGGATTAAAAGCCACGCTTACGAATATGGCTTTATAATGAGGTATGGAAACGATGTCCAAGATATAACGGGCTATATATACGAGCCTTGGCATATTACCTACGTGGGCGAACCCATAGCGTTCGACATGAAAACCAAGGGTTGTAAGACTTTAGAAGAATATCTGTACAAAAACCCTTCGGCGCTAATACCGGACGGTTCCGCGATTATCGCGGTGGACGCGAGCGGCGGCGGCGATGACAGAGGTTTGTTTTTCGCCAACGCCGTGGAAAAAGATATAAATATGGATATTGCCGAACGCGTTAAGCGTAACCTTGAAGACCGCGGCTTTCAGGTTGTCATGACGCGCTCGGGCGACGTTTCCGTTTCCGTTAAGCGGCGCGTAGAAACGGCGCGTCTGTACGATGTGAGGGCGTTCATAAACATCAAGCAATACGCCGCTTACAATGAAGACGGCCTAAAAACGACGTATTTCGGACAGTACGGGGGAAAACTAGCCGCGCTTATACACGACGCGACGCTGTTTAAGTCCGGCGCGCGCGACGCCGGGCTAAGCGATTCGGCGGGGGACGGGGCTGTGGCTTTCGGCGATTCTACGACTCTGGTCGCGTCGGATATGGCGGCTTGCTCCATAGCCGCGGGCAATTTGTTCGACGAATCCGACAGACGCCTGATTACGGACGAAAATTATCAGGAAAAAATAGCGGGCGGCATAGCGGACGGCGTTATGAATTATCTAAAGACAAAGGTAATATACTTTACGTTCGACGACGGCCCGTATGAAAAGACAACCTCCAAGATTCTAGACGCGCTGAAACGGCGTAACATAAAAGCGACTTTTTTCGTAGTAGGCTCCAACGCGCGCAAATACCCCGATACGCTTAGACGTATCGGGGCGGAAGGTCACATGATAGGCGTACATAGCGATACTCATATATACAAACAAATTTACGCTTCGGAACTGGCGTTCGCGCGGGATGTCGAATCAGCGGCGAAAAGCGTGGAGGAGATAACCGGCGTAAAGCCATTTCTGTACCGCTTTCCCGGCGGCAGCGTAAATCGGCATAACGCCGAAATACGTCAAAACGCTATAAAGATATTAAAAGAAAAAGGCTACGAATATTTCGACTGGAACGCTTCGATACAAGACTCGTCAAACGCTCAAACCACTGACGAGCTTGTCTATAACGCCTTAAGCACGACTGGCGGTAAAGATACGGTATGTCTTTTAGCGCACGATATAATACCGCTCACCGCGGATTCAATCGACGAAATATTGGACTCTTTCGCGGATTTCAGAAGCGAGCCTATAACCTCCGCGTCTGAGCCTGTCCATTTCCAATAATGACTTATACTGAACTTAGTTTGAAACATAGCCGAACCCGGCGTGAAAAAGACAGTTCGGACGGTTAGGACTCGTCAGACAATATCTTGATGATTTTCACTTGCCCTTTCGCCGTCAGGCCGCGTTGTCGTCGGTCGCCATACCGTCCCCGGGTATGTCTCCTTCCTCCGCCTTGCCCGACGACGAAATCACAGCGTGGAATTCCATCAATTTATTGTTTGACGAATCCTTACGATTTAGACTGAGTTCGTTATTTAAGAAAGGCGGTTCGATTCTATGGTTGAAAAATTTAACATCATCAAAAACGGTTATGATCAAAGCGAGGTAACCGCGTATATCGACGAATTGGAAAATCGGCTTAACGCGTATAAAGAAAAAGACAACGCTATTAAAAATTTTATTATAAGCGCTCAAATAGCTTCCTCAAACATTATTAAAAACGCTTTGATTGAAGCCGACAAGATAAAAAACGGCGCCATCGCGGGTTTCGACGAGGTCGCTAGCGAGATAGAAAGAAAAAGACCGATCTTGAAACAATTCAAAGAGGACTGCGAAACGCTTCACAGAAAATATGTGACCGAATTTAACTCGGCGTCCATAAAGGAGCTTTTCGCCAAAATAAACAACTTGGAAGAATATGCGAACAGACTTAACGAATCATAATGACGGGGCGCGGCGGCATAATGAAAAACGCCAGCTTGGGGGGCGTTTTTATCTTTTAAAGAGATATCTGTCGTTGAAGCGATCATATCTTTGCGCCGCCGTTCACTATATTTTTTAACTCTCGCCGTCATTTTCAAAGGCGTTAGAGAAGAAATTTAGCGGCGACGACGGAAGAAAAGCCCGTATTCCGGCTGAAAAACCAATTTACGAGCCTTTTCAAAATTTATCCTTATAGCCTGTTTAATATCTCCATTTTGCATCTTTTCGGCTTATTTTCCGCCACGCTCTATCCGCGCTCTTTGCGTATATTTTTCCGAATACGCGGCGTTCACGCTCCGCGTTTGGCGAAAAATCATCACAAAAATCCGCTAAAAGCGAGATCTTAAACAGGCTCTTAGAGGCTAACGCCGGCTTTTCTTTTTCAATATATTTACGTTAATGCCTAAAACGCCGCCGAATCCGCCACCGGCGACGCTCAGTATAGCGAGCGTGACTGTTCTGGAGTCTATAACGAATCCTTTGTTAAGCCATACGCCTATGACTGCCAAAATCGCGGCGTAAACTAAACCGGCCGCAATGCCCCATAGCCACCCTTTGCTTTCGGCTCCTTTAGCGGCGTCAAAACCTGCGGTAATAACCGATGCCAGGCATGTTACCGTCACTACAAGGGGCATATTCTGGCCTGTTAATGAAGCGTATGTTATTAGTATCGCATAGCCGATAAGTATTGTGCACGTTATTGCGTACGCTATTAAAATCCCTGATAAAATCGCGCTTAAACGGGATTCTTTCTCCTCAGCTGAAAATATCCTTACGCTTTTCATTTCCAATTTCGACGCCCCTTAAAAAGGTTTATGATATATTGTACGACTTCAAGTAAAAATTTATGATAACTACATTTCAAACTGAGTTCAGTATTAAGTCCCGTTAACGCGCGCGATTAAGTCCGCCGCTACAGAAGATTGGCCTTATCGAGCAGGTTGAAGAGCATACGCGCCGTCTCAGCGCGCTTGATCGGGTCTTGCGGTCGGATGCTCAGCTCTCGCTGAGATAATATGTCAGCGCTGTAACAAAAGGCCAGCGCCGTACGCGCCCAATTTGAAGATGTCGTATAGTCGCTAAACGGCGCTAACGCGTCACGGACGGCGCCGGCGTCCATAACCACGTCCATACCGCACAATCGCGCCGCGTTAGCCGTCATAACGGCCGCTTCCTGCCGAGTGACGATTCCGTCCGGATCGAATAGGGTCGTCGTTTTGCCGCGCGCGATGCCATACGCGTTTGCCGCGCCTATATAAGCCGCGTGCCATTGTCCGGGCGATACGTCGGAAAACGCGTTGTTCGCCTTTGGAGCGAGGCCGAGCGCGTTGACGATTATAACCGCGAACTGCGCCCGCGTCATAGCGGCGTCCGGAAGGAACGCGCCGTCGCCCATGCCGGCGATAATTCCGCGTGACGCCAGAGCTTCTATGGCGCTAGCTTCAGAGCAAGAGGCTATATCGCTGAAAGCGGCTTCGGGGTCCGTTATAGACGCTGACTTGATATTGGCGTTTTTCCCCTTCAATCCCGCGCCTTTCGCTTGCTTGTAACTCGCGCTTTCGATCTCGGCAAGGTTAGCCGAGCCGCTCATATGGTAAAGGGCGCTCTGTTTTTCAGAGGCGCGAAGCGCGGCGACAAGGCCATACAAACCCTGCTCCGAAGCCATTTGATTACTTTTTCCGTCGCCATCGGAGGCGTGCAAGAAACCGCCGCTGGCTGTCTGATATGTCAACAGGTTGTCAAGCGTCGTTTTGCCGTTTTTTACAAAGCGGGCGTCGTCCAATGGGACGCCGAGTTCGCATAGCGCTACGATAACCTGGACGACGCTCTCGGAATTTGTGGCGCGCCACGAGGAAAAGCCCCCGTTTTCGTCTTGTTTATTCGACAGATACGCCAGCGCGTTATCCGCCGATTTTTTTACGTCGGACCTGTTTTGATACTTCGCCAGCGCTTGCAGGGCCATGCCGGTAATGTCAGGGTCAGACGTACGTTCGCTCACCGCGGCCGAATCGTTGAAAAGAGAAAATCCTCCGTCCGGAGACTGACATTCCAGAATACGGTCTACGTACATGTCCCTGGTGGCTTGCGTTTTAGCGTCAGGGTTTTCCGGCATTGGCCAGCCGCCCGCGTCAAGCGCGATGAGCGCCCAGATCGGGCCGTTGAGACCTTGCCAAATCGTTTTATCATAGTCGCCCAAAGGCGTCAAAAGGTTATATCCGGCTACATCCGCGGGGTCTTTACCTATCGCGGTCAAAGCGATTATGACGCGAGAGTACTCCGTGTACTTTCTCTCGTGCAGTACGCCTTCACGCGTCTTCACGTATTTTTCTACGGAGGCGTAATAGTTCCGATAATATTCCGGCGCTTTATATCCGCCGCGAGCCAAGCCTATGACGGCCCACTCGCCGCCGACGGAACCCACTTGAGGGGCTTTGACGGCGCTGATCATATACTCCGTCGCTTTATTGACGGCCGTCTTTATCGTTTCGCCGCTGAACGCCAACGAAGGGACCGACATCGCAAGCGTTAATATAAACGCGGCGGCTAACGCCATAATTTTAAACTTGATTCGTTTCACTGCGGATTACCTCCATTAGTCGTTAAAAGCGTTAAGGCCGCGCGCATCCCCGCGCGACGGCGGGAGCTTCCATGAACGCGCTTGCTCTAAGATATGCCGCGTTCAACGGGTTTAGGTAAAAACATAATCAGCGCCCGATATCTTCTCACATCATAATATTAGGAAAATATAGCCGTCCAAGCGCTTCGGCTCACGCCGCCATTTTAACGAACCGCTGTAAAACCGCCGCGGCTTCCGCGCGCGTCGCCGTGTCGCCGGGCGCAAGCGCGGTTGATTCGCGTCCTACGAGCAGACCGCTCGCGTTCGCCCAGCTTACGGCGTCAGAGGCCCAATCGCTGACGTATCGCGCGTCGGAGTAACCGGATAAGTCCGCTGTCGCGCTCACGTCAAAGTTTTTCAGCTTGGCGCGGCGGTAGAGCATCGAGGCCATCTCTTCTCGCGTAATGTCAGCGTCCATGTCGGCGCCGTCGATTATTCCGTTCGTAACGCCCCATTCTACCCCTGTCTGGCGCCATGTCTCTCCGCCCGATGTGTCGACTCCCGCTTCGCGGGCCAGGATTGTCACGAACATTTCTCGCGTCAGGTTAGTTTTTGGCGCGAATATGTCTTTCGTCACGCCTACGATTAGTTTGTTGGAGTAATTGAACCTCACGGCTCTGTAGAACCAGTCAGCCTTTGACACGTCATTAAGCGGCGAAACCCATTCCGTTATAAAAAATTTAGAAAAGCGCTTCGCGGTAAAAGCGATTATGCCCGTCTCGGCGTCGTATTTCGCGTCCGCCATCTCACTGACGCCGCCTTCATCGTCGATAGAGTATACGGTTAGCAGATCCCAATCCGCCGCGTCCGATAATTCCGGCGGCGCGTACGGCGCTTTGACCGTGACATCGCCATTAAATTCCTGAATTAGCTTGCCTCCGATATGCGCCGACAGGCTGAACGCCGGATTACCGCCGACTTTTTCCCTTTGCGCGGCGCTCAAGTCAGCCGTATCGTCAATTTTCGCCGCGACTATATGAAGCGATTCGGCGTCCGCGATTTTGAATCCCATTTCCCTCAGCGCGGCGGCGCTGAAGCCCATTTCCGCGACGGGCGTTTTGACTATAAGCGCCAATCCCGATTTTACCAGCTCGCTCACCGCGTCTTTTTGAAGACTTATGTCCGCGTCGCCAGCGCCGTTCGCGCCGGTTACGGCAACCGTCACCGCGTCGGATTTTTTATCTTTAGCGTCGTCGATCGCTTTTTTTATGTCGTCGGTCTTGATGTCAACCGTCGCCTCGCCGTTTTTTATGACAGCCTTAATTTCAAGTTCAGCGGCGTTTTCGGTAACTATCGCAGGGTCTGACGGCGTCTTTGAGCCGACGTAACCGCCGCCGTCATTAGCGCCGCCGTTAGATGCCGAAGGCGCTCTATCAGAGACGTTCAGCCATTTGTTCCATTGGCTGCCGTCGCCTAACGCGGGATAAGCCAGATCGTCAAACCAGTCTTCCACCTCATGGCGATAATCATTGACATAGTGCCATATCACCGCGTCGCCGTCGTTAAGCTTATGTTCCGCCAAGCCGTAGCCGGGATGCCGGCCGTTTATAGTGTACATCCATCCGGAGAATCGCCCGTTCGTAAGTTCGGAAAGTTTGTATCCGCCCAGCGCGAATGGAGCGAATATAGTTTCCACATAGTTCTTTTCCGCGCCGATCTGTGAGAGGCCGGCGTTCGCCAGCGCCAGCGAGAACAGGTCGTAGACTGAGGAATTTTTGTTCAGCGTGTAGCCGCCTGTCGGTATCCATGTCACGTACGCGGAATCGTTCGCGTTGGCGCTGATGTCTACATCCTCGCTAGCCAGCGTCGCGCCGATAAGCCTAAATGTAACGTTGATTTTGTCGTTGGCGGAGGAACCGCCGCTGTTGGAGCCTCCGCCGGAGCCTCCGTCTGTTTTCAACGCGCTTATCGCCGATGTCAGCGCGGTCTTAACCGCGTCAACGACTGTCTGCGTCGCGTCAGGGTTAGCGGCGGCGGACTTCGCCGCGGCGAGCGCCGTTTGCAAGGCGCTCCAGCTCGACGTCTCGTAGCTTGACGCGTTTAATCCTTCGGCTTTTAGGATCTCGGCGAGAAGCGCGTCCTTGACGACAGCGGGAATCGTAACCGTCAAATCCGTCGCGTCCGCCATATCGTACAAGGCGTTTAACCCCTTGACGAACCGGTCGAAGGCCGCGAGCGCATACGCCGCCTGTTCAGACGCCATTTGGTTTGATCCGCCCGCGCCGTCAAGCGAATGCGAGAAGCCGCCGTCCGCTTCGCGGTAAAGCAGCAGACCGTCAATCAGATTGTTTTCGCCTTTCACGAATCGCGGATCCGCGCCGGGATCGACGCCGAGCGCGCAAAGCGCTATTACAGTCTGCGCCGTGCCTTCTAAGGAACCGCCAATAACGCCGTCGGAGGTCTGCTGTCCTGACAGATATTCGATAGCTTCGTTTACAGCCGCGTCAAGCGCGACGTTATCCTTGCCGTAATACGGCGCCAGCGCCTGTATGCTCATCGCGGTCATATCATGCTTCGACATACCGAAAATCGACCAGCCGACGTCATCATCCGCGTTTTCAAGAATATACTCCACGTACTCGCCGCGTATAGACGCGTTGTCGGAGAGATAGCCGTTTGAGTCAAGCGCTATCAGCGCGAAAATCGCGCCGTTTAAGCCCTGCCATACGGCCTGATATTCGCCGTTAGGTTGTCTGTCGGTCAGTGCCGCGACAAAATCCCAGCCGTTGTAATTCTCAGCGTTTAAACCTATGGCCGACAGCGCGATGATGATACGCTCATTTTCGGTGTATTTCCTCGAGTGCATAACGACCTTACCATCCGAAACGCTTACTTGGCCGCTTGGGTCGTTCGATACGAGATTTTTCAGATTTTCTAACCAGTTATTGTAAAATATGGCGTCGCTTATCCCGGCGCGCGCCAGCGCCAGCACGGCCCACTCGCCGCCGACGCTGCCCACGGATGGGTTTGGCGTCGCGTTCCGTATGTATTTCAGCGCTTCCGCCAGCGCCGCGTCGTATGTCGGAGCCGGTATCGTAACAAGCGCGGCGATCGCGGCGTTAAGACTCTCGGTCGCGGCGTCCGCGTCGTCTTGCGTCGCGCTGTCATCGTCTTCGACAAGTTTGGCCGCGGATAGGGCCATTTGCAGCGCGCTCAAACTTTCGGGCGTATAATTGCCTCGCGCTCTGCTCGAGGCTAGCGCGATGGCGTTTTTCAGCGCGGTTTTTTCAGGCGGAGCTATGTAATTTAGTTTCGACAGCGCGGCGTTTACCTCATCTTGCGTCGCGGCGGCGTCGGTAAGGGCGGTCAGCGCGGCGGCGTAGCTTTCGTTCAACTCCAGCGCGTCGTCATCATACCTCGAGCGCAATTCCGCGACGCGCCATGTTAGCTCTGTTTTGTCACAGACGTCTATGATGTTCGGGAAGCCGAACCCGTCTTTAACGCCCAGGTCCGCGCCCCAGCCGTACACGCTGAATTGCAGGCGCAATACGTCGTTTGGCTCGAGAATACAATCGGACGCGCCCACTTGGGAGAACGCGTCGTTTATAGTAAACATCCAGCCGCTCATGTCATAATAATCGTATGATCTGAGCGTTAGGTCAGTCCTGTCGTCATAATTAATGTCGTCTTCATCGGCTTCCAGCGTTATAAAATCCGGTATCGCGACCGCCGTCTGGTCAACGGGCGAGATGCCCGTCAAATAATATCCCGATTCCGCGGAACCGCTATGAGATGAAGCGAATCCATTTTCAGCGAGCAGTCGCTCTATTACCGAAGCCGCGTTTTCACCAGGCGAGATATCCGTTAGCGTCGGTTTGACAAGAAATCCCAATCCTAACGTGTTCGCTTCCACTGACGCGGCGACTGAGCTTTGGGCTGAGTTCGGCGCGGCTGAGTATCCGGCGGGGGCCGCAAACGCTGACAGCGGCGATAATATCGCCAAAACCAACGCCAGTGAAACTATTTTAGTCAATAAATATTTTCGTATCATTTTATATAACCTCCCATTAAAATGAAGCGCTGACTTTCCGTAAGCGAATTAACCGCGCGCATATTTGGAGAACGCGAAGAAAAAAGGCTGTGATAATTAAACTTTCGTTCAATTATCACAGCCGTGTTTCCGTGACATAATAACGTCGTTTTCGCCGAATTGCGTATAGCGAAAAAAACATTAAATAATTCGCTCAAAGTAATTCTCCCGGCTTAGCGCATTCAGGGGCGCGCCCATCGCCGCGACTTCGCCTTCCCAGTTTCCCAGTGGCCGGCTTTCACCCATGCTTCGCATGAAGTCGCGCGCTTTACGCAATACGGTAGCGGCAGTCGCCTCGCGCGGCAGCGTCTGGTAACGCGGTCGCGTTTCGGCCTGCTCAGGATTCTCACCTGATTCCTCTTTTAATCCTGACGGCATAGGCTTAAAATACGCCATTAGCCGCTTTGGAACAATGAGCCATATGCGGTTTTCAACGAGCTGAGTTTTAATGGCCATTAAAACGGAAACGTGAGCGTTGGTTGATTTGTTTTTGTCATATGACAAAGCCGCGACGACATCAAATGGCATAGCTTTATGTTTAGAAACAGTTCAGCGTTAGCGCCGCGAGCGAAGCTTTTCCATAAGAACTATAGCGCTGACAGCCGCGCTCGTCAAGAATACGCGACAGTTTTTTTTACGCTTATTCGCCAGCGAGCTTGAATTATCGGCTTCATTCGGTTCAATCGTTTCGATCGCCGAAGTCCTTATAGCGTTTCATCATCCTCCGTTTACTGGTGAAACCCATCATCGCTATCTTCATCAATGGCGGGTAAAGTTATAATCTCCTGACCCGCGATGCCTTGCAGATCTCCGCTCATGCCGTAAAGGCCGCTTGTCACCTTTTGGAGGATTTTTTCCTGCGCCGCCCACCGCTTTTGGGCTTGCTTCTTTTCAGCGTCAAGCTGCTTCGCCATTTCGTCATAGGACTCAATGATGTATCGTATTCGGTTGCTAAACTCGCCGCCTGTCAAGTAGTTATACATCATTTCGATCTTTACCTCCTTGCCTTCGGCTTTGCGGTTGGCGACAAAGACTTTCACTAAGACCTCGCGCAGGAAAGTAGCGAGCATAACCGCGTAACGGGGCTTCACAAGCCAGACATTGTCCGCCAGCTGTTTGAAATCATCACCGCCGCCATCGGTTGGATTAAACACAATCGCGCCAATTTGAGCTTTTTCCGTCACAAGTTCATCTTTCAATTTACTGAGCCAGCTTGCTTGATATGTCTTAGCGTTTTTACATTCCCATAAAATCAAACCGCAGTTTGAATAGAACCGCTCATTCACTATTTGTCGCATGTCGGAACCGCGTTCGCCCTTCTTGACCTCCTCAACGGTGTCAAAAGGGAAAGCGACTCGAAGGTTCCGCTCTACATCCAATTCGAGAATTTCGCCCTGCAACTGCTGGGAACCTTGCTCCGCCACCTGCTTCGCCGCGGTAAGTTGTTCACGCAATTTATTTATAGTTTCCTCTTGCTCACGGATTTTTGTGTTGAAATCTTCTGAAGCTCTCTCAGCGGCGTCCTCGCGGATGCCTTTTTCCTTTTCGAGAAGTTCCTTTCGAGCGGAAAGTTCGGCATCCTCACGAGCCTTATTCGCCTTGCTCAACTCTTCAAGCAAATCCGATAGTTGTTTACGGAGTCGTTTTTCACTTTCCTTGGAGCTGGCGGCTTCACTCCGCAAACGCTCAGTTTCGAGTTCCGTAGTCCGCTTTGCCTTTTCGATTTCAAGTTCTGTGGATTGTTTCGCTTTATCCGCTTCGAGTTTAGCGGTTTGCCTTTCTTTGGCGAGCCGCAGCTCAGCCTCATGTCGCGCCTCGGCTACAGCGTTCTGGACGGCCTGTTTTAACCTTGCTTCGGACTTGGCGTCATATTCTTTACGGAGTATTTCCGACTGTTCAGTCTTTGCTCGAAGTAATTCGTCCTCAATCTGACGCCGTATAGCGTCGGAGATTTCAAAAGGTTTCCTACAATATGGGCAAATAGTAGTTGTCGCGTTCATATCTTTAACTCCCTTAAAGTCTGTTCAAGATCTCGCTTTCAGCGGATTTTTCGTGATGATTTCTTGCCAAACGCGGAAGCGCGAACGCCGCGTATTCGAAGAATATACGCAAAGAGCGCTTACAAAGAGTGGCGTAAAATAAGCCGAAAAGACGCGAAATGGAAATATTAAACAGGCTCTTAAACTTGATTATTTACCGAAATATATGTAAACGAACGCGGACGGAAAATTCAACAAAAACGAGGCGATTGTACGGAATTTAACATTAAAACGAAATCCGCCGCGTCCGGATATCCCGGGGAAATAAGGCCGGAGTTCGGCCGCAAGCGCGTGAGCGTATCCGTCCCCTAGGACCGCGGCCAGGGATTCGCGGGACGATCACGCGCTGATCGAAACCGCTATCCCCGTAAAGTCAGTTCCTCATTCATAACCTTCAGCTTGCAAGCGTCTATAGCCTTTTTTAAAAAAAGCTGATATAGCTTGAAATTACCCATATCCTTTTCCGCGCGCGCCCGTTCCAGTAGCGCCCTGGCGGTCTCATGAACGGACAAGGCTAGTTCGGCGGCGGCGGCGGCTTTTTTGCGGTCTCCTGACAATCGATAGCGTGACGCCAATTCGGCGCAAAGGTACGATTGTTCTTCCGGCGGCAAATTTTCGTCTTCCACCGCCCTCTTTACGCTTTCAATGGCCGCTTGTTTTCCCTCAGCTTCGCGCTTTACGTCCGCGAATTTTATGTAGTATTCGCTGTCGCGGCGCTCCACCCGCGCCAGCGCCGCGAACGCCTTTTCAAAAGCTTTAATAGAGCAATACGACTCGGCCATCCGGTAAAACAGGCGAGCGCTCGGCTTCAGCGCGGCGGCGCGTTCAAAATAGCTGATAGCGGCGTTCATTTCGCCCGCCCGCGCCTTTAATTCGCCGCGCAAAAACAGCGCGTCCGCGCTTTCAGGCGACAAAGCGTCCAGCGCCTCCGCGGCCGCTTCGGACTCTCCGCTCATTATCGAAACCTCAGCGACGTTAAGGAGCGCTTTGGGGTTTCGCGGCTCTATTTCAAGCGCTCTTTTCAAAAACGCGAGCGCTTCCTGAAACCTGCCGCCTATCGACATCAGAGCGACAGCGGCGTTGTTCAGCAGTTTCACGTTTTCACACAGTTTAAGCGCCTTTTTATAGAGTTCAAGAGCGCGAACAGGCTTTTTATTTTTTACGAAGTAATCCGCTTGTTCTTTGAGCTTTTCCCATTCAAGCCGTTTAGACCATTCCGCGACGCTGGCCGAAAGCGCGCTTAGCCGCGCGTCATTCGCGTCGTAAAACATACCCAAAAAAGACATCAGTTTTTCTTTGACATCACCCGAACCGCCCGCTATTTTCATAAGCTCGGCCGATATGTCCGAAAGCCCCAAAACGTCGCGCGTCCACGCTATAAACGGCTCTGACGTAAAATCGTCAAGCGACTGATTCCAGTAACGATAGCAATGATACGCGGCCTCTTCCATCGAATATACCTTAATATTAGTGGCTTTAAACAAATACGGCTCGTCGCGGCGTTTTTGCGAAACGCATAATATCAGTCCGCCAGCCATCAATCAACCTCCGTTTACAGACGTATAAGCTCCGTTATACTCATAGCGATGCTATCCAAAATGTCAAAAAATCTGTCGCTCAAGTCGTAATATTTGCCGCTCGGCTTCGTCACGGGGTCATAGGCGTCTATACTGTCGCGGTCTTTACGCGCGACGACATATGTCGTTATGCCGTACGAATTGAGCATAGAGCATATATCCGCCGATCGTTTGCCGCTTCTCGTCGGTATGTGCGGAGGAGCGTCCGTTATCAATATGAAGATGTTTTTTGAACCCGCCGGTAAAGCGGAGGATTTCAGCAATTCCACGCCTGTCTCAAGGGCGTCGAGCGACGATTCCGGAATATCTCCGCCATAGGTTCTCGGTATGTTTTTAACCTGTTTCTGGAATTTCGAAACGTCGTCGGTAAAATTGTACACGCTTGGATTTTCCTTCTCGTTCAAATCGCCGAAACCTATAAGCCCCAATTTAAAATTAACGCCCTTAGCGCCAAGTATGTTTGAGAATTCTATGGCTCTGTCCTTTACGCCGTTAATATACGTGTCCATACTGCCTGTCGTATCTATCAAAAACACCACGTTAACGCCGCCTGACTCCGTTTTTTTAGGCGGAGGCGCCGCCGGCGCGCTTCTGTCAAACTCAGCTTTTTGCGTCCTGCCCGTAGCGACGTCTTTGACGTAAACCTCGAAGAGATTATTCTCGTCTATAGCGTAAGTGATCTCTATCTGCGTCGCGCCTGTCAGTCCGCTGAAAAGCACGCTTCCGACATATTTTTTCAAGTCCTCAAGATCAGACTCCCATTGATAAACGTCCACGTTCACCATATTCGCGCCGGACATACTGGCGAAATTGCTGTCGGACACGCGGCTCGGTATAGGGCTGCCCATAGGTATGATCGGGAACAGCTTCTTTTCCATTGTGGCGACGTTCACTACCGCCTCCGTGCCGAACACCTGCCTTGTAATCTGACCTACCTTTACGTTTCTGTTCGGCAGATGTATCAAATAGTTATATATCGCCGCGCCCATGGCCACGCTTTTCGCCGGATCCGTCGCGCTGTACGGCTCTTTAATAAGCCCGGCCACAACGCGCTTAACCATAGGTATAAGCGTCGAACCGCCGACAAGTATCACCTTTGAGATTTCGTCCGGCTCGCGTCCGGCGCGTTTAAGCGCCTCCTCTATTATTTCACGGCTCTTGTCCACATATTTTCGTATCATCGCTTCGAACTCTTCGCGCGTAATGTCAAACGCGAGGTTTTTAGGCGCGCCGTCAATGATGACAAGCGGCGATATCCTTACCGCCGCTTTGTTGGCGCCTGAAAGCCGCTTTTTCGCCTGCTCCGCCTCCTGTTTCAGCTTTTGGGCGACTCGTCTTTTCTCTTTTTCTTCCAAACCGTCCAAATCAACGCCGTGCTCTTCCTTAAATTTTCGCTTCATTAGCTCTATAATCTCGGCGTCAAAATCATCGCCGCCCAACCTCGTATCGCCCACGTCCGCAAGCTCTTGAAAAACTTCCTGCCCCAACTCGTCCATAGACACCTTTAACACGCACGCGTCAAACGTGCCGCCGCCCAAGTCGTAAACCAAAAGCGTCTGCGCGTAGCCCTGCTTGTATCCGTATTCTATAGCGGCGGCCAACGGCTCCGAAAGCAAATACACATTAGAGAAACCAGCCATAAGACCCGCGTTTTTAGTCGCGAAAATCTGCCTGTCGTTAAAATACGCCGGATGCGTTATGACTACCTCGTCAAACTTCCGGCCTGACCGCTCTTCAGCGGACGCCTTTAGCTTCTTCAAAATTTCAGCGCTTACTTCTTCGGGCGTTTTTTCGTTCACGTTCTCTAGGCCGCCCACTTTAATCCTCTCTGAGGATCCCATGAGCCGTTTTACGGAAATAACCGTATTTTCAGGGTAAATCACAGCGCCGGACTTCGCCTCCTGTCCGACTATCACCCCTTCCGGCATGAAACTCACAACCGACGGCAAAACTTCGTCCGCGCCGTCCACCTTGACGATTTCCACGCCGTCCTTCTCATCGTTGTAAATTACCGCCACCGAATTTGTCGTTCCAAGATCTACCCCTAAATACGCCATCAAATCATATCCTTTCGTTTCTCTTTCGTTTCGTCTTCCAGAAAACGCCGCGCGTTTTTAAGCGCGGTCTCTGTCCGCTTGCGCTTTTTCTTCAGACGCCTTCTCCATCTGCTTTGAATGCATGGAAACGAGCCTGTCCTCCGCCGCTATCTTTATCAAAATATCCATCGTCAATCTCTCCAACTCGCTATCTCGCGAGAAATCAGCCTTAGCGACAAAATTCACCCTATGATCAGTAAGCAGTCTCTTCGCGTCCGCTTTGGCCGATCCAACCCGTTTTTTAGGCGAATACACCGCTATCGAATACCCGCCGCTATCCTTTACAAGCCTCATGCACGGCACATCCGTCATACCGTCGCCTATGTATATCATATTTCGAAAAGGTATGCGGCGCTTATCTTCAGGTATATATTCGTTAAGCTTATTATCTTCGGAAATATCAAGCGCATCTTTGTTAATGCGAAATAAAAACTGCGTTTTCGTGGTAAAATTCACCACATTTTTCGGCCATGCCGCCACTCCATGCTCGTCGTAATAAAACTCGCAAGCGTAAATTTCCTTAAAATCCTTACAGATCATCGTTCCTTCTATAATTTCCCTAAGACCCGACGATATTATATAATGCTCCACACTTACGGCGTTTTTCCTGCCAAAATCATTAACTCTCCCGAACCAGCTTTCCACCCCGTCATAAAACTCAATTTCCGCGCCCAATTTCTTAAAATCATCGCGTTTGACCGTTTTTTTTGCGGCGTGCGCCTTGTCGATCATAAGATACATATACGCCAATATCTTGTCCATCTTTTCACTGGACGCAAGCTCTCGCACCTCACGCCAAAAGTCACTCGACTCTATGCCAAGATCCGGTATAAACCTATATTCCTGCATATCTTTCGTACACAGCGTCTTATCAAAATCATACATCAGAGCTGCGACGCAACCGCGTTTCGCCGTGACCATCACCAACCTCAAAGAGCCTATCCGACCCTATCGCTAAGACCTTGGAGGGACAAAACCTTGGAGGGCTCCGCCCTCCAAACCTCCCGCTAAGGGACTTCGTCCCTTAGGATCCCTTCCTCAAAAACTTCGCTTCGCTTCGTTTTTGAAAGACATTGGGAAGCCTGAGCTAGGGAATTTTCCAAAAAAGACTTTCTATTCGCTAATCAAACCTATCGAACACCTTTTTAAACCCCGACTAAGGGAATCCGACGGCGCCCATATCCTCCACCGCCGCCTTAACGGCGCCGCCTTCTTCCTCCACCAACAGGGTAATTTTAAGTCTTGTTTTTCCGCTCGGCCTGCTTGGCAATCCTGTCACCGATATTTTC
>JAISER010000106.1 GCA_031263985.1 Clostridiales bacterium
CAACTATCCTCGCAAAATACTAGCTTACCAAACAGCCGCCCAGATGGCGTCTTAAAAAATTCCAAACCAACAACATGTAACTGGCAATATATGGTGGGCAATTAAACTTGCAATCTGCACGAACATGTCTGACATTTTAAAGATATTTACATTAACCGCGGTAATTGCTATAATTTAATATGACTATTCAATCGCTTCATGAAGCCGCGCAAATGCGCGGCGCGGGGTCCGGGGTCTTCGACCCCGGCGGGGTTTGGGGCGGAGTCCCAAGGTTTTTATGACTTGTTTGTATAGTCATCTAATTTAAATGCGGTTTTTAATCGCGCTGAGAAAGCTGTCGGAAGCCGCGTCTTATAGCCTGTTTAGTATCCGGGTTCGATAGCTAAGCGTCATTCGCTCACTAATCCGCCGAACTCAGAGACTAAACAGGCTCCAAGGCGGAGTTTTTGGGAAAGATACCTGAAGAGACGACGTTTAAAAAATCCTTCTAAATGTCTGGTCATGGTCAGAATATATAGATAAAAGCGCTAAAGAATAAAAAACGCGAGGAGATTTATATGCAACCTTATCGTTTTAAGGAAGTTGAAAAAAAATGGCGGGCAATCTGGGAGGAAAAGAAGTCGTTTAAGGCCGAAGACTTTTCGTCCAAGCCTAAATATTATATTCTTACCGAATTTTTCGGTCCAAGCGGAAAGGGCATTCATCTTGGGCACGTCAAGTGCTTTACGCCCACGGAAGTCATCGCCAGGTATAAAAGGCTTAAAGGTTTTAACGTCTTATATCCGGCGGGGTGGGACGCCTTCGGGTTGCCGACGGAAAATTACGCTATAAAGACAGGGGAACAACCGGAAGCGGTTACGAATAGAAATATCGGCGTGTTTAAACGCCAGCTCAAGCGCATGGGGTACTCCTTTGATTGGGATAGAGAGATAAACACTTCGGATCCGGGATATTACCGCTGGACGCAGTGGATATTCCTGCGGCTTTTTAAAAACGGTCTCGCTTACAAAGCGGAAGGGTTGGTCAATTTTTGCCCTCACTGCATGACGACGCTGAGTAACGAAGACAGCCAGGGCGGCGTATGCGACAGGTGCCACGGCGAAGTCACGCAAGAGAAGAGAAACGTGTGGTATTTGCGGATGAAGGATTATTCTGAAAAAATACTTGCCGGCGTGGAAGATATCGATATGAAGGAAAGCCTTAAAGAGGCGCAAAGGAATTGGATAGGAAAGAGCGTGGGCGGCGAGGTGGATTTTTCCGTTACGGCCGGAGACGAAAAAATAACCGTGTTTACCACAAGGCCGGACACGCTTTTTGGCGCTACCTTTGTCGTTGTCGCGCCGGAGCATCCGCTCATTGAAAAGCTGAAAGCCAACATAAAAAATATCGATGATATTATGAACTATAAAAAGCGGGCGGCGAGTAAAACGGCTGTTGATCGGTCGGCGGGCAATGAAAAGACAGGCGTGGAGATTGACGGCGTAAAAGCCGTTCATCCGTTTACGAATGAGGCGATTCCGATATACGCGGCGGATTATATAATGATGGGCTATGGTACGGGCGCCGTTATGGCGGTTCCCGCGCATGACGAGAGAGACTATGAATTCGCCAAGCTGTTCGGCGCTCCTATAAAAGAGGTTATTTCGGGCGGCGATATATCAAGAGAGGCTTACGCGGGCGACGGCGTTTTGGTGAACAGCGACTTTCTTAACGGATGTAACGTGGAGGCGGCCAAGATTAAAATGACGGAGCGTTTGGAAGAGACCGGGCGCGGACGTAAAATGATAAACTATAAGATGCGGGACTGGCCGTTCAACAGGCAGAGATATTGGGGAGAGCCGTTCCCGATAGTTATATGCGACGAATGCGGATATGTCCCTCTCGATGAAGAGGATTTGCCGCTGTCTTTGCCGAAAACGGACGACTTCGCGCCGGACGCGGCTGGCAACGGTCCGTTGTCGAAAATTAACGAATGGAAAAAATGCGTTTGTCCGAAATGTAAGAAGCCCGCTGTCAGAGAGACGGACACAATGCCTAATTGGGCCGGTTCCTCATGGTACTGGCTGCGGTTTATGGACCCTAAAAACGACAAAGATTTCGTTTCGCGGGAAAAACTGGAATATTGGGGCGCCGTAGACTTATATACGGGCGGTGTGGAACATGTGACAAGACATATGCTGTATGCGAGCTTTTGGCATAATTTCCTTTACGATATAGGGGAGGTTCCTCACAAGCTTCCGTTTAAGCGGCGCATGTGCAACGGGCTGATACTGGACGAAACTGGCAAAAAAATGAGTAAAAGCTCAAACAACTCCATAGATCCGCTGGATGTGGTTGAACGGTACGGAGCGGACGCGTTTAGGATATATATTCTGTTTATAGGAGAGTATGAGCTGAATACGCTTTGGTCGCTTAAGAATATAAGCGGCGTTACAAGGTTTCTGAACGCGGTATGGATGTTGCGGGAGATTACGGACGATAGGGATATCGTTTCGGACAAGCATGCCTTTACGCTGAACGCCGCGCTTAAAAAATATGAGGAAACTATCGCGGACAGCGAAGCCGCGCATAATGCCTACGCGGACCATAATGACTTTAAGTTTAATACGATTATCGCCGCGATGATGACGTTCGTGAACGAGATAAAAGCTGACGGATATATAACGCGCGAAGAATTCAGACGTTTTTTGATTATGCTTAATCCGTTCGCGCCGCATATGACGTCTGAAATATATGAAAATCTCTTTGGCAAAGACATTATGGACGAATCGTTTCCGGATTACGACGCGTCAAAACTGACCGTAAGCGCGGTTCAACTGCCCGTGCAGGTTAACGGGAAGCTGAGAAGCGTCATTACGATAGGCGTTGACGCGCCGGAAGCCGAGGCGCTTGGGACCGCGCTTGAAGCGTTGAGTTTAGACCGCGCTAACGTAAAAAAGGTTATATATAAAGCCAATAAGATTATAAATATCATTATGTGATTAAAGTCGAGCGTTCCGGACGGGACGAGGCTTCGCGGCGAAGCCCGTCCCGTTTACTGTAGAACGTTATGGGTATTTATAGCATAAAATGTTCTATACCCATGTACATATCAACGCGAACGCGTAAGCGATCGCGTTGATTGACGCTCGCGCGCCGCGCGGGCGAGAAAAATAGCCGCCGCGCGCGGATATTCCGCGCGGATGACATCAGGAGGCGCTGCATTTTGGCTGAATATGGGTATTTTTTACCGATAAAACACGGTTCACGCTTCAAATTGCCTACCGTTTTAATGAAAAAACAGGGTATAGGCGCGCGTCGTGAGATGCCGTTCATTAGTCTTTCAGACACTGATAACACCGTTAAGCGTTTTGTGGAAGCTCTTTCAAAAAGCATGTTTGACGACGCTAAAGCTTATATAAGTAAAAATTTTATAAATGACTTTAATTTTGACGAAATGTCGCTTTATTTCAATAGCGAAAATAACTATAAGACCCTTATAAAAGCGGAATTTTCCGAAAGACCCAAAAATTGCGTCACCAATTCCATTCTTGTATTAAATGACGATAGCCGCAATTCCATACTTCATGTATACCTTATAAAAGAGCCTGATGGGTTTGGAAATTGGAAGATATGCGGTATAGAAAAAGAATAAATCCGCTGGAGCCGATTATATGACGGATAAAGACGTCGAACGACTTTTAACAACGGGAGCTGAGATGTTGGATGTAACCCTGTCCGAACGACAAGTTCGGCTCTTTATCCGATATATGGACATGTTATCGCGATGGAACGCCAAAATGAACCTGACCGCGATAAAAGATCCTTTTGGCATAATTACGAAACACTTTTTGGACTCGCTGACGGTTTTGACGGCTTTGCCTAAGGGCGAATTAGCGCTTATAGATATTGGCGCGGGCGCCGGCTTTCCGTCATTTCCAATAAAAATAGCGGTTTCGGATATTTCCGCGTCGGACATTTCCGTTACGGCGCTTGATTCCTCAAGCAAGCGCGTCAGTTTTTTGTCCGCCGCGTCAAAAGAGCTTGCGATTAAAGTCGAAAGCGTTTGGGGACGAGCGGAACAGGCTGCGAAAACGCCGGAACGCCGGGAAAGATACGATGTCGCGACAGCGAGAGCCGTGGCCGATCTGTCCGCGCTCGCGGAATATTGTCTGCCGTTTGTGAAACCCGGCGGAATATTCATCGCCATGAAAAACGCCGTTGTCGAAGAAGAGATAGACGGCGCCTTGGGAATCATTGACAAACTTGGCGGCGCCGCGCCGCGTGTAATCCATGTCGCCATACCGTTTACTGACATAGGGCGTTCGCTGGTTGTCGTAAGCAAATTACGCGAAACGCCGTCTAAATTTCCCAGAAACACGATAAAACGCTCAAAAAGCCCTGGAAAGCGATAGGGCTTTTTATTTTATATTGTCATTTACGTAATATTCGGACTATTCAAAAAAATGACAGGCTCTGGGAAATATATGATAGCATGGCATAATACTGAATTCAGTATTATCTGACAATTATATGAAAGAGGGGGAAATATGGAAGCCGCTATTACCGACAATGAGATATTATATATTCCTGTGGACGACATAAAGCCGAACCCTTATCAGCCTCGACGCTTTTTTAACCGCGCGCGCCTTGAGGAACTGGCTGAGTCGATACGCCAATGCGGCGTAATACAGCCTATAAGCGTGCGCGTGATAGGCAGGTCCTATGAGCTTGTCGCGGGCGAAAGGAGACTGCGCGCCAGCAAAATAGCCGGTATGGAGCGCATACCGGCGGTAGTGGCGTATATAAGCGACCAAGAAAGCGCTGTGATGGCGATAATAGAAAACCTTCAGCGCCAGGAACTGAACTTTTTGGAGGAAGCCGAAGGGTTGCATAATCTTTTGCGGAACTATTCGTTTACGCAAGAGGCGCTGGCCGCGAAAATAGGCAAGACGCAATCGACTGTCGCGAACAAGCTGCGTGTGCTGCGTCTGCCTGCATCAGTCAAGAACCTGCTTGTTGAAAACGATTTTACCGAGCGGCACGCGCGCGAGCTGCTGCGCCTTACAAATGAGAATGACCAGCTTAAAGCGGCGGAAGCTATGGTAAAGTATGGGCTTACGGTTAAAAAAACCGAAGAGCTTGTGGGAAAAATACTGCAAGGCGCTCCGAGTAAAAGAAACAACTTTAAAATTAAGCGCTTTATAAAAGACATACGCATTTTTACAAACACTATAAGGCAAGCTGTGAGCGCGCTCAAAAACTCCGGCGTATCGGCGGATTATTATATATCTGAAAATGAAAGCGGGTGCGATATTCAAATTAAAGTCATTTATTGATCGCCATTTTGATAAAGACTTTAATCTTTCGAGCGTATAGAGGAATTTTTCCATTAAAAAAATTCTTCCGTACGCTTTTTTTCTCGTCTGGATGCGAGACGTTGTTATCGGCCAGTTTTTGGCTGAAAAACGCCTTTACCGCGGGCGAAAGCCATTGAGCCGGTCTGTCGCGCATTTCCGCGTAAGAGGGGCAGGGCAGAGACGGAATCAAACCCAGCGTCAGGTACGCGTGACCGTTGAAGCAATGCGGCGAGTTGCAAGCGTATCCGACAGGTTTTAATTTAATAGGGTTATCGTCATAAATATTGCCCAGCTTTTTTCCGTAATGGCATTGAATCGCCTTGCCGCTGTCCAGGTTGATGAATAGCGACCAATATCCCGAGTAACAAAACTCGCGGCGTTTTTTATAAAAGATTTTGGACTTAAAGTCAAATAACGGAGACTGAAAAACCGACCAGATCTTCAGGTATTCTTCAAATTTACGCGTTGATAATACGTCTATGTTCGGAGAGTCGTCATTTCTGGCTATCGTGACATGGCATAATGCGCCAAGTTTTTCCATGCACAGGCGTTTTATCTCGTCAATATGCGGTTCCAATTCATCGCAGGGGGTTATCTCCACTGAAAACGAACATCCGGCTGAATGGACCGTCGCTATGTTATCAAAAAACGCGTCTATAAGGTTTAAACGCTTTAACTCTAAATAGTGAAACGAAAATTTTATAAACAGTCGTTCAAGCAGAGCGGGGCTGAAACGCGATATCTCTAAAAAACGGCTATAAAGCGTTCCGTTAGTGACGATCGAAACAAAGTGCCCGTTTTCCAGCAAGGCTATGACTACGGAAAGCGTGTCCGGCGGCATGAGCGTTTCGCCGTCCGCGCAAACATTAATTAAGCATTGGCCTAATTTATCGATGCTGAACGCCTTTTTTACGTCTTCAGGCGTTCTGGAAAGCCGCGCCGGATTTTCGGAGCTTCGCGCTGCGCGCGCCGCATAACAGTAATTACAGCGCAAGTTGCACGCCTTATTCGGTATGTAACATTCTATGTATTTTTCGAGTCTATCCATAAATTTCCCGCCTTAGTTCATCAAATAGCTCCGAAATATTATATGTCGCCCTAGAAGGGTCGGCGTTAATCGCGCGCCGCGCGGCAGTTTCCATCTCTTCCACATTTTTGACGAACTGTATATGTTCGCGGCCTTTAAGCCATAAAAAGGCGCCTGAAATCTTTCTTGTCGAGTTGTCAAACGCCACGCATGGAGAGCCTGTTATGGCCGCGAACAAGACGGCGTGAAGCCTGTCGGTCACTATGAGCCCCGCGCGCGCGAAAGAGCGCAGTCTTATAAACAGCGCGGCGGCGCGCGATATTTTCCCGAGGCGTAAAGGGAGAACGGCGGCCATTTTTTTGACGCGTCCGAAATGATCGCGCAAAAACGTTTCCGCTCGTTCTCTGTCCGCGTCTGAAAGAACCTTTTCCTCATCTGACCGAAAACACGTCAAAACGCCAGTTCGCGTCCCGCTTTTAAAAGGATATTTTAAGCATAGCGACATGTCGGGCGAGAGTTTAACGCGAGCGGCCATATTCGAAAGCGTCATTTGTGAAGCCGCGTCTCTGGCGTAAATAGTCAAATTCTTATGAGAGCCGTATATGGCGCGAGATAGCTTATAATCCGGATTTTTGGCGTGATCGCCTGAGAAATATACGCTTTGAGGCAATATCACGACTTTATTTTCAGTGAAAAGCGCCAGGATATCGCGTATGTTCGATTCCTCTTCCATCCATAGATCGCCCATATGGCCGCCGCCGGAAATCAAAATGACATCGTCCGGCTTGACGCGCGGCGCGATGATGTCTTTCACGCGTGAGAAATCAGCCCCGGTCATCTCAAAAAAGGCGTGTCCTTTTAAAAAGGCTCTTGCGCCCAAGCTTATGGCGTGGTCGCCCAAATTGCCGTACGCGTGGGTATTCAGGAGCAACGTGATCTTTCCGGGGTTCAGAAACCTGAAAAGCGTAAGCCCGGAAAGCGATATTCGCGCTCTGACGCGTTTATACGCTTCCGGGAGTTCCTTGCGCAGAAAGATCATAGCTCCGATAGGCGACAGAGCCGCGGCCAAGATTCTGTTGAACGGACGCCGTATCAGTTTGAAGATATCTTTTGAAGGGGTTCTGGTGATAAAAGCGTCCATAAAGACGCCTATATGCGCTTTTAAAAAAATTTTCGGACTTTTTGGCAGATAGTCAAACGTTTCGTTTAAGTAATGGAGCCATAGGTGCATATTTTCTTTCGAGCGGTCGTTTTTTCTTGACGTAATCGCGTTTTTACGGTCTTTGTAATACGCGTGGAGCGGCGCGTTGATGAATCGCGTTTTGTATTCGCGGCCCATGCGGTTCCATATCACCGTTTCCGGAAAGAATTTAAGGCCCGGTATAGCGGGGAAGGGGAACCGGCGCATTATGTCCGTTCGATTAACGCCCCACATTTCCGCGTTATATTTCCTGACGAACGTCGCTTCGATGCCCAAAACGTCTTCCGGCTCATTAAACGACGGGCCGATCGGAGCGTTCGTGACCGGATCATAGCAACGGCACGTAACGCCGCGAAAACGCTCGCGCTCTTTCGGGGGTATGTCTTGCCAATAGCTCATAAGCGTTGAAAAGGACTCCGGTTTAAACGAGTCGTCGGAGTCGGCTATCGCTAAAAACTCGCCTTTCGCCATTGACAAAGCGTTATTGACGGCTATATGCTTGCCGCTGTGCGGCTGGAAGACGTATGTGACGGGAAACGCCGCTTCGTTGGCGAAGGACGCGACGACCGCCTCCGTGTCATCGAATGACCCGTCGTCCGCCACTATCCATTCGAAGCTTGTAAAGGTTTGGCTTTTAAGGCTTTGATATACCCTGCAAAGCGTTTCCGCGCGGTTATATGTCGGCGTGACGACCGTTATCGTTATATCCATTTTTTTATAAACCCATTGAGAGCCGCCAGCGTTAAAGCGACGCCGACGCGCCGTTTGTACAGAGATTTAATGAAGATTTTGTGACGAAGCGGCAGTTCGTCAACCGGATAACCGTTATAAACGCTTATAAAGTCCGCGTCGGAAGCTATGTTTCGTAAAAGCCGTTTTTTCTCGCTTACGCTTATGGACGAGTGCGCTATGTGACACGCCTGCGTTCGGGCTGACGACAGCAGATAACGGGAGGCGTAAAGGTCGCTGTTTTCAAGAGTTCTTATTATTTTGTCCCGCACCGTTTTATTTTTTTCAAATCGGTCTTCGCGGAAAATGGCTGACAGCGATTTTGGCGTTTTGCGATAGTAGTAAAGGCAGTCAGGTATTATGACGGCTTTTCGAGCCGACGACAGATACTGAATGTTAAATATAATGTCTTCCGATATGAATTTCTTTTCGGAAACAAACGATAAGTCGGCGCCGTTTATCACTTTGTGAGAGTATATTCCGCGCCAAACGGACGGCTCGAACCGATAATCGTTTTTTTCATGGGGAAGCGAGCCGAACATGCCAAAAATCAACTCAGTCATATCTTCATAAACCGTGACTTGCGAAACCTCACGGCGCGGCGTCACTTTACGCCCCGACAGGCGGTTAAAACAGCAAAAAGCCGTGTCCGCCTTGCGCAGGCGCGCCGCTTTATAAAGCGATTCAAACATGCGGCGGTCAGCGAAATCATCCGAATCGACAAACGCTATGAATTCGCCCTTCGCCGCGTTGACGCCGTCGTTTCGCGCGGCGCTCAACCCTTCGTTTCTTTTGCGGATGACCGTGACCCGTGAGTCCGAACGCTCGTAAAAATCACATATGTCAGAGCAGTCGGAGCCGTCGTCCACAAGTATGATCTCTATGTTTTCAAGCGTTTGCGAAATAAGCGAATCAACGCATTGGCGCAGATAACGCCGCGACTTATATACCGGAGTTATTATCGAGACCGCTAACATAGCGTTGTGCCGGCGCCTTCGCCGTCGTTTATAAATTTATTTTCATAGATGCTGTATTTTCCGCCGTTTAACAATTTATTCTTCACGACCCACCATACCGGTATCCAAAAGTATTTGTATATGGACGGGGCCGCGCTGCCTATCATCCAGCAGTTTTTATCGCAAAGTTTGACGCGGCCGCGGGCGGCTTTCGCTTTTTGGGAGCGCCATATCTCATCAAACGTTTCGCAATCACGGATATTGCCCATTACCGATTTTTGGTCGGAGCCGTTGCACGTCACGACATCGCCGTAAGGATCGACAAAAAAAGCGTTTTTAGCCATTTCACAAGGTAAAAGACGTTTATTGCCGTAGATATAATTAATCAGTCCGTGGTTAAAATACGCTCTAAACCATTTTTTAGGGGAGGCAGCGTTTAACATGCGGTTTATAAGCTCCTCGAAGTTTTGCGCTACTCTGAACTTGTCGTTTATGCCGTTGTCATCCTTGTGAAAGTAAAAGGAGTTGTGAATGGCCGATGTCGCGAATTCTATGCCAAGCTCGTCTGAAATGACATATAGCGGCACAAGATCTCCGCAGTTTTTGTCCTGTACGGTCATTCCGAACCCGATATCGCGAACTCCCATTCTGACAAGCTGTTTAAGCGTTCCTACCGCGCGTTTGAACCCGTTCGGAAGCTGGCGTATTTCGTCATTTACGAATTCAAGGCCTTCCAGACTGACGCGCACGCCGACGTTTGGAAACCGCTCGCAAAGCGATATGATCCTGTCGGAAAACCAGCCGTTTGTCGAAACGACTACTCTTTTAGACTTTTTCATCAGGTTTTCCACGATTTCCGGAAGATCTTCGCGCACAAACGGTTCTCCGCCCGTTATATTGACAAACGCCATGTTGTCGGGCAGCTTTCTTATATCGTCAAGCGTCAGTTCTTCGTTAATCTTCGAGGGATATTTGAATATATCGCACATGTTGCAATGAGCGTTGCATCTGTAAGTGACGATGACGGTTCCCCATAGAGATTTCAATATTACAAACGCCTCCCTTATGTTAAGATTTTGAGGACTTTCGCCCGTTTAGAGATTCATATAAATATCATTGACGAGCCAGTTGGCGTATTCCTCAGAAGAACAGCTTACCGATCGCGCGCACGCTTTTGACATCCTTTCACGAAGAGCGGCGTCGTTCCACAGCGACTGAATTTTACCCTTGAGATCGTTTTTGTCGCCGCTTCTGAACAACAGTCCGGTTTCGCCGTTTTTTATAAGTTCCGGCGTTCCGCCCAAGTTTGAGCCTATTACGGGCGTTCCGGCGTTCAGCGATTCCATTACGGAATAAGGGCAATTTTCGTGCCATTCTGATGGGAAAACAGTGAATAAAGCTCTTTGAATAAGCGAGTCAAGCGTTTTTCCGGTCACGAAGCCGAGGTTTTCTATGTTATCGCCCGTGATCAAGTCTGAGAGCGGGCCATCGCCGGCGAAACGAAATTTTATTTCGGGGAGTTCGGCGCAAATGTCGAGCAACGTTTTTACGCCTTTTTCGTCGGAGTATCTGCCAAAAAACAAAACATAGCTTTCTCTCCCGGTTTCACGGACCGAAGGTTTGGTTATGAAATTGCGCTTTATGATCGTTCGCGCGCCAAAATCTTTAAAAGCGGACGCCATAAAACGAGACGGGCATATTATCGCGTCAATATGTTTGTAAACGCCGATTAGACGGCAAAAATAAGCTTCCGCGCTCCCGACGGCGCTCATGGCTAAAGAACCGTGAACGCATCTTTGGAGTAAGCAGTTTATAAAATTTCCGGTTACGCATTTTTGACAATTGGCGCCGTTGGCGCGCAAAGTGTGATTTGGGCAGATAAGCTGATAATCATGAGCCGTATATATCATTTTGACCGCGCGTTTTCGCGTTTTCGCGTAGCGCTTGACGCCGTGTATTATCGATGATGTGAGCTGATAGTTGAAGTTGTTTAAATGCACGACGTCGGGGTTGAAATTATTAAGCGAGATGATGATTTTGCGCTTGGCTTCAAGCGAATATATTGTCTTAAGCGGATTTATAAGCCGGCCGCCGTGGAAATCAACCGTTTCGGTCAGCGCGACGGTTTTGACGGCGTTGGGGACGTTTTTTTCATGAGCCATGCCAAACCACGCCACGTCGTGCCCCATAGCGCGCAACCGTTCGCTCAGCTCAAAGAAATATTTTTCCGCGCCGCCGTTATAATACAAAAACTTATTAACCAACAAGACTTTCATTTGAAATCTCCGCGCTTATATCGTCTGTCACGACGCGTTCGCTTCCGCTGTAAACAGCTATAATTTCTTCGACGACCGTCCGCCAACTGTAGCGCGAAAGGACATATTCGCTTAGTCGCGCGTCAAACATCGGGAAATCCTCGTTTATAATTTTTTCAAGCTCGCGCTTCAGGCTCTGACGGTCGCCGCGTTTGAAGACGGACGCCAGAAGGGTTCCGCCGTCGTCCGTGATCATCTCCATATGTTCCGGAATATCGCTTACGAGGCAGCGCTTGCCATAGCTCATAGCTTCGAGAAGGCTGATGGGCGCCCCTTCCGTATCGCTTGGTAAAACATACAAAAACGCGTTCGTAAGCAGCTCGGCCAGCGTCTCGTTTTCCACGAAGCCTGTCATGATGACGTTTCGCGTGTTTTGGACGCGATTTTCTATAACGCGCTTATACTTAGGGCATTCATACGCGCCGGCTATCACCAGAGGGATATGGATGGACAATTCGGCGTAAGCGTCCAATAAGTAATGCAGTCCCTTTTCGGGGGTTATCCTTGCAAGGAACAATATGTATCCATTTTTTTCAAGCCCAAATTTTTGGCGTATCAAACGCGCCGGTCTGATAGTCGGCTGATTCGCGCCGTTTGGTATTCGGAGCGTTTCGCGGCCGTATTTTTCTAAAAAGTATGTTTGGGCGCTTTGGGAAAGCGTTATTATGTCATCGGCGAGCTTGGCGCCGACAAATTCGCAAAAACGCAGATACGCGCGCGCTAGGCCTCTCCATTTAGCGCGCCGCCAGTCCAAGCCGTGTATTGTAACGACCGTTTTCGCTTTAAACGCGTGTGAGACAAGGAGCGCGGCGCACGAGCCTTCGGCGTGATAGTGAAGCACATCGCAGCCGTCCGCGAGCGCCTTAAAAGTCGCCAGAAACATATGCGCGCATATGGCCGCGCCGCCAGACAAAAAGGCGGGTACGTCTATAATATGCACGCCTTTGTATAAATTTCCACTGTTAGGGCATACGCCGCGATTGTACAGGCGCAATTCGTGGCCCATGCGAGCCATGCGAACGGCCAGTTCCTCGACGACGACTTCGACGCCTCCTGATCTGGACGGCGCGCGTTTGTGGCCGATCATAGCGATTTTCATACTATGCCCCCTATAATGTTACATAGACGTTAATGAAAAATCGTCGCGTTTAAGAGCCTGTTCAATATCTGCATTAATGACTATTCGGACAAGTCATAAAGACCTTGGGGCTCCGTCCCAAAACCCTGCCGGGGTCTTCGACCCCGGACCCCGCGCCGCGCGTTCGCGCGGTTTCATGAAACGATTGGATAGTCATATGCCACAACGCGGCGTCAGCGAAATCCTTGCTTTGTGAAAAATCCGCTCGTGAATCCGTCGAAGTCAGGTTCCGGGACAGATCTATTGATTAGCGATGAATAACGACTGTCCTAATATAGCAAAAACAATATATAATTGCAATATTATGTCGAAATTATAATAAATTATTTATTTTTATGCATATTGGCGAATAATTTATCACGAGGTTTTTTTGTAACATGGGGATTTATGGTGAAAATCGGATATTTTACCATATGGTAAAATGCAACGCTTTGCATATGACGTGACATGGTTCGGCGGTTTAATTCTATGTGTCATTATTGTCGATATTCAATACGCATTAAATGATGCTGTAATATGATTTTTGTCGATAATTGTAACAATTGAAATGTTGACGGCGCTTTCCCACTGTTATCCCACTCTCAAACGCTTCGGCCGTTTTGCCGGAAGTTCTTTAATTTAACGGCTCTGGACGGACCTTTAAACCTTATTGCGCTCAGAGCCAGCGCGATTTGCGCCGGCGCGTAAAAAAACCAGGCCGCGTTCAAAATGAGTTTATAGTTCGTTAACTGATACAACGCCACGTTTATGTCGCATATCGCGAACGAAAACATACCGAAAATGACAAGCGCTCCGTTAGGACGAGGGTATTTACGCTGGCGAAAAGCTTTTACGGCGTGAAATAAGCTTGATGCGAAGAGACCGCAGTATATAAGTGATGGCAGCGCTAAGAAAATGATTAGTTTACGCATTTCGACCGAAGCGAACATCGCCGACGACGCGGTGACGACGACGACGGCTATAGCGAAGGCCGCGACCGCCGCTATAACCGCGGTTTTCCGCTTGGCCCCGTACCGTAAATTGTACGAGATCTGTACGAAACAAAAAATAATGACTCCGGCTATATTGGAGCTGAAAAATAGCATAGAAAAATCCGCTAGCATAGTCAGAAATAATGCCAAACGCAAAAAAAACGCGTCTTTACGCGATATATAATTTTTACCCTGAGAAAGAGCGGTGAAAAAACATAGCGCTATAAAACCAAAAAGACATTGCGTAACCATGACGAGCCACCTTCGGAGGATAAAGGGCGGAGCATAGCGTCCGTCAAGCGCCGCCTTTCACGCATCCTCTTTATAAGCGTCAAAGCGGCCGTAATACTGAACTCAGTTTGAAACATAGTCAAGCCCGGCGTGAAAAAGACCGTTCGGATGGTCATGGTTTGGACTGAGTTCAGTATAACGCCCTTTAACGCATTAGACATTATAATCGATCGGCGGTCTGCGTGGCAACATTTTCATCTAATATTTCCCGTTTAAGATCTTTAGCTTTCGTTTTTAGAGCTTCCGTACATTTTTTTGACACTATTACTTCGGACAACAGTCTTGACGCTTCTTCGTTTCGCCTCAGATCTTTAGCTAAAGCGGCTAAAACATATAGCACGGTTCCTTCCTCAAGACCCATTATAGGAGGGGTTTCTTTGGCCAAAGCTATAGTAAAGCCTCTGTAGGCCTGCTCCTTAAAAAGCCGCTCGTTTTCGGCGTCGCCGCTTATCTTGAAAATCCAGCCAAGCTTCAAGCATAAATACGCTATTTCACCGGCCGGGGCTTTTTTTATTTTAGCGCAAAGAACAGCCATTTTAAAGCGTTGTTCCGCTGTTTCGGCTGTAAATTCCGACGTTTGCCCCGACGATTTGAACTTATTTGAGATCTGTTTTTGTATAAGTTCCGCCTGTGAATCCATTATCTTATAAAACTGCTGACTAAGCGCCGCGTAGCCGCACTTATCGCATATTATCACGTCATAAAAAAGCGGTTCAAAATAATCGTACACGGGCCGTAAATCATACTCCACGTGATTGAGCCGCATTTTACCGGTTCGCGCCAGTATAGCGACAAACTCCGCGGAACATACTGGGCATGTAAACTGTTTTTTATAAACATATGAGCTTGTATCGACGACATCTTTGACCGGACTATTTTTTTTCTCTTTTTTTTCTTCGTCCGGTTCAAAAAGATCGCCGCCTATTTCGTCAAACCCGAATTTATCAAGTCCGTCAAATATATCCGACATAACGCATTCACCTTTTTTGTTAGCGCGCGCGGCTTTTTTTATACTGAACTCAGTTTGAAACATAGCCAAACCGGGCGTGAAAAAGACCGTTAGGATGGTTATGTTTCAGACTGAGTCCAGCATTACAGCGCCCTTTATATGATAGGCGTAAATTTTTCTATGATTTTACCCTCTCGGCTTTCCGGGTCTATAGGCGAATCCATAACGCAGTCCGAGCGTTTCAGCAACCTTTCCACAAGCTCGTCCGAAGCTGTGACGACAACGCGCTCTAAATTTTTGTCATAATCCTGGGCTAGGCTCTTAACCGCTTTTTTTATGGCGGCGACGTCAGCGTCATCCATTTCGTCGCGCACTTCGACGCCTATTATGGCGGTGTTATTGTTTATAACCACGCTCGCCCTATCGACCCCATCAATGTTCGTAACCTGCCGCGCTATAAGTTGCGCGCGTTTTTCGGCCAACGCGTTTTTAGCGTCCGCCTCGTCTACGGCGTCGTCTTTGCTCACGTAAGGAGCTTCGCGTTTAAACCGCTTTGTTTCGCCATTTTTGATAATGGCGGCTCCGCGCGTCTGTATAGTTTCTCCGTTTTGCGTTCCGCAGCTGCATAGAAACGCGGCGGAGGCGATTATTAAAAAAATAGCGGCGCGTTTCAAAGCGATCACCCCCAAAGAGTCATTACGCGACAAATTCATCGCTTATATTATGCGGATATTTTGTTTTTTTACATAGGTAAGTTTTGTAACTGTCGAAATTTCAGTAAAGACAAAAAAGGCGCTCGAACGCTTGACTAAAAAAACTTACCCTGATGATTTATAGCGTTACGCGGACGTTATATTTATCAAGCCAATTTTCAACTTGAATAAACGTTTCCATTAGTCGTGTCGCGCGGATATTTTCGAAGCTCGCCTCATTCGGCGCGTCAGATATAAAGCTGAGCAATTTTTCCTTATTTATGAACGGCGTAAGACGTGGGGATAGTATGTCGAGGAACGCGCTTCGTAAAGCTTTAGCGTAATCGGGAATCGCTTTTTTATGAAAATCGGAGGCGCCTTCAGGCGCGGGAGAACCGGGCGCGAGGAGGGGCGGATAATCTTTAAACGCGTCTTTTATGAGGCTTCCGTTGGCTTTCATTTCAATAGGTATATTCCAAAAAAATTCCGCGACGCGGCAATCGGTATATGGCGAACGCGCGGCGAATGTCTCGCGCTGCCCGCGATTTTGTTTTTTAACCGCCGCGCAAAGCCTGTCGTTAAGCTCCAACGCGCGCGCGGCTTTCAACTTTACGCCGATGTAAGAGGCTTCGCGCGCTTTCGGATTCTCACCGGGAAGACGCGGCGTAAGTCTCAACGTTTCTTGCAAATAACGTTTCGCGCATTCGTCAGGTTTGGCGTGTTGAATAAAATCCCGTGACAGGAAGGATTTTTTAAAGTTATAATCGATGGCGAACGGTGAGCGTTTCGTCCAAAATCCGAATTCCGCCGCGCAATCGCCTGTTATGACCGACGGATGCGCCGGAGCGATTTTATCGTACGACAGCGAACGTTCCGATCCGCCGCAAGGATAGTCGCAAGCGATTACAGCGCGTAAAAGAGCGTCAATCTGTTCTTGCGCCGAAAATTCGAAATGTTCGTCAATTGTGAAGACTGTCAGCTTTTCGCCGCGTTCTTCAAGCTCGCGCGCGGCTATGGACGCCGCTACGCGTGACCACGTGTCCTTGACTATGGCGCAAGCGTTTTTGTCAAGCCTTCTCTTCATGGCGTCGGTTATGATGAAACGCGCGTGTTCTACGGCCTCTTCACGCGTAAAGTCGTTTTTTACGCTTGTGAACGACCAGTAGGGGAGGTGGATGAGTTTGGAATTTTTGTATACGGCGTAGTGACCGCTTTTCACTTCTTTTATTTCGTCAAATACGCCGCAGCCGTCGGGACGCGGCGAAAGGCCGAACGCGGCGCAAAGACCTTCTTGTCCGACGTTCCTTGATATGTCGGGAAATTCAAACAGCGCCTTTATCTCTGAGCCGAAAACGATATTTCGGTTTTTGATGGCGTAAAACAACGGTTTCAGACCGAGTCTGTCGCGGCACATAAAAAAGATTTTGCGTTTGCTGTCCCATATGACGAAAGCGAATTCTCCGTTAAGTATCGACGCGCATTCAGCGCCGTAATGCAAATAACCGCCTAAAATTATTTCCGGCAAGTTTTTCGTTCGGAACGCGAAGCCTTTCGATTCGAGAAGATGCACTATCTCAGCGCGGTTATATATTTCGCCATCCGCTATTACCCGAAAGTTCTCGTTTATAAAGACATCCTTCGCGTTCGCGGCGAAAAAACCTATGAAATCATCAACAAAACCCTCGCTAGCGCCATCGCCTCTATGTGAAATCTTTTCGCTCATCTTGCCCAGCAAATAAGCGTATGTGGCGCGTTGCGCCGAATATTCGTTTACGCCGCTGCAAAACCCGGCAATTCCCCCCAAAAAGCCTCTCCCCTTAACGGAAACTTATATTATACTGAGTTCAGTCTTAGCCGTTCAAAAAAATCCGCGCGGAAAACACGCCGCGGAAAATTGGACGAGCCGTGTTTTTGATCTTTTCATCAGCGGACTCATATATTAATTATATTGCCATACATCCTTTTTGTGATTTAAATTTGGCGCGCGCCGCTGACATAACGCTGAACTCAGTTTGCGACATAGCCGAACCGGGCGTGAAAAAGGCCATTTGGACGCTTATGGTTTAGACTGAGTTCAGCGCTAAAACGGCCTGCCGGCGATATTTGCCGACAGGCCGTTCTAGAAGCTATTTTCGAATTACTTTCTCTATTGCGACTGTCTTCAAAACGCCGTCCCAACTGACGCTGGCGTCAAAATATTCGAAGATATAGCGAGTCGGCGCGAACGCGCGGCTGTCTATGATGAATGGCGCCACGGGCATGCCGGAATCGGTCCGGTCAATTACAAGATCTAGTTTTTCGCCTTCGTATGTAATGGTTACCGTCTTTGTCGCGTCGTCCCACGCGACCTCCGCGCCGAGCGCTTCCGCGATGAAGCGCAGCGGCGCCATTGTATAGCCGTCTCGTATAAACGGCGCGACGTCCATAACTTTGATGTTTCCGTTAACCGTGTATTCTTTGGACGCTATAGCCATAATGATAATCGTTGACTCCGTTTCCGGCTCTGACTCGGGCGATTCGGCGGGTTTGACAATCTCCGGTCCGCTGGTCTCGTCCGTCGTATTGACGCTTGCGTTGTCGTCGCTCGCTGTCGTTACGCTTACGCCTACGCCGCCCGCGCCCGATGAGCCGGAACCGGCGTAGCTCGGCGCTTGGGACACCCAGTGAGCGTAAATCACGGCGTTGGCCGTAAATTCCGCCGCTGTCGTTATCAACTCTCCGCCGGTCGGTCTGGAATACCACCCTCCAAAAACATAGCCTCCGCGCGTTGGCGCGGGCAGCGACGAAACCTTGCCGTCCGCTCCGCTCTGAACCGATATCGGCGAAACCGAGCCGCCGTTCGCGTCCAAGACGATAGTGACTCCGGTCACGACGGGCGCCGCCTGGCCGGTTATCTCGATTGTGATTTCTCCGTATACTCCGGAACCGTCGTTAGCCGTCGCGCGAACCGTGACCGTTCCGTCGGTCGTGGCCGTAACGACGCCATCCTCGCTGACAGTCGCGCCGGCTCCGTTCGCGACGGTCCATGTAACGCTGGAGTCGGCGGCGTCCGAGGGGCTTACAGTCGCGGTCAACCGCAGAGTTCCGTTCTTCACGCCAATGGAGTCGCCGCCCGAAACGCTGATTTTTGTGACCGTGGCCGGAGCGCTTCCGCGCGTTAGGGCGAACGCGTCGACGACGTCGCTGACCGTATCTTCGGCGCCGACGCTGTAAGTCGTAAACGTCATCGAGCTTTCGCTTACGTCTATCTTAGTGACGTTGGGTTTATTATGTTGATTATCGACCGCTTTGAACGGAAAATCAAGGTTCTTAATCGCATAGAATTTACTGCCCGACGCCGAGTTGGCCGACAGATAAACGGTTTCGTTCGGAACGGTTTTCACGTAAGACGCGTATGGATTGCCGTCTCTGGCGGCGTAGCCCTCGTCAACGGGCGTAACGCCGTTCATCATCAGCGATCGCGTGTACACGTGGTCGTGTCCCGACAGAACCGCGTCTATGCCCAGTTCCGCGAAGATCGGAGGCAGGTCGGCTCTGCGTTGAAGGATATCCGTGTCGGTCGTATGACTGGCGGTGGAATAAACTGAGTGATGAAAAACCACGATCTTCCACGCGGGATCGGCTCCGCCGCGTTGCGTTTTATATGCGGCGATCGCGTTTTTTAGAAACTCTTTATGCTGCGCCGCGCTTAAGTTGTTTGAGTTAATGTGCATAAACAGCGCGTTTCCGTATCCGTACCAATAATCGCCGCCGGCTCCGGTCGCGCCTTTGTCGTTGTCGAGATTCGGAGGATTATAATGCCCAAGATAGTTGCCGGAATTATCATGGTTTCCCACGGTTTGCGCCACCGGCAGTCCTGTCAGAGGCGCGGGGCTAAGGTAACCGTCGTAATGCTCTTCATTGTTAGCGGTTTCCACCTGATCGCCCGCGCTGACGACGAAACGAACGTCGTTCCAAGTGTTCGCCGATTTGGTTATAGTTCCCTGCCAGCCCGCCGTATCGTTGGCGGCGCTCCCGCTGGATCCGATTTGCGGGTCGCCTACGAGCAGGAAGCTGAAAGCGTCGGTGGAATTGGCGGTCGTGAACGTATAAGGCCCAACCGTGAGGTCTCCGTTTCGCGCCGTATAAGAGTATGTCTTGCCAGGCGAAAGCCCTGTCGCGACCGCTTTATTCGTTAAAAATCCGTTACGCTGGGACAGCGATTCCGCTGTGGCGTTAAACGTCACGGGTTCGCCGCCGTTTTCCGTCACTGACAGAACGCCGGCTTGCGGCGTATTGCTAAGCCACGTAAAGTTAAGGCTGGTTTCGTCGGCGCCGGGTTGGAATGTAAGCGCCTGTATGGATGGCGTCTCATTGGATGTGACGTACTCTTCCGACAGTGTGAAGTCTATGAAATTTAAATAAATGTCGGAACTGGAGCTGCGATCTTGATGCAGTTCGACGGCGACAGTATTGGTACCGTCTCTTAGAAGCCCGCTGGGGATCGCCGCGGTTTCCACGGCTTGCGCGTAGTCGCCGACTACGCTTTCGCAGCCGTATTCCACATTTTTGGAATATCCGCCGAGTCGCGCGTTATGACGGCCGATTTCGGCGCCGTTTATGTAAATGATAACGGCGTCATCATATCTGAGTTCGTAATGGGCGGAATGAACCCATGAGGCGTCCGTCAGGTCGAAGTCGCGCCGAAAGAAATAAGTTTCAACGCGGTCGGCGGAAGCGGGCTTATTACCTGTTACCGGGGTATATTCGCCCCACGCCTGGGGCGCTGAGCCGTTTTTATAGCCGAACGGACCTTTCGCGGTTTTCCAGGCGCTATCGTCAAAGCCTATGTCCATGATATATCCGGCCATAGCGTCGAGAGACGCGTCCGAATATGGGCTGGGCGGCAGCGACCACGCGAAACGATAGGCGTTCAGGGCGGACTCGTATCCCATCTCCTGACCCATCTGATACAATTTCGTTGACAGAAACGGATCTCCGCCGTCGTCAATATAACGCCATTGTGAGTTTGGCGTAATAATCGTTTTCGGATCCGCCGTTCCAGTCAAAGCGAGAGTTTTGCCTTTGCGCGGAACATAGCCGCCTTGAACGTAATTTTGATACGTCTCGTCATCTTCGGGAATCGCTGTCTTGTCGAATCCGAACCTTACGAAATCCGAGACGGCGTCATTATAGTTAACTCTGACCGAAACGGACTGTTTGGACGTTTCGGCGATCGCCCAATTTCCGGGCGTCAAGGAGTTCGCGGAGCCTTCGCCGTAGCCGTCAACGATTTCGTTTCCGTCATAAAGAGTCAGCGAGCAATTCTTATTATCCAGCTCTAATGAAGGGACGTAAAGATCGCAGTCGCTTTCGTCGTCGGCGAATATCAGCTTCATATTGGGGCCGTTGGTGAAATTCCGTTTGCCCTTAATGAAGAAATAGCCGTACGCGGGGATGGAATGGTCGCTTAACGCCACGGAACCTGTCGCGCCGCCGCCGTAATCAAGGCGCCAGCCTTCCAGATTGACCTCTTCGCCAGTCGGATTGTACAGTTCAATGAAGCTATTGGATATGGTGTCGCTTGTACCCTTGACGCCGCTCTTCTGCGTTATGGCCACGCGGTTAGTCGCGGATGGCGCTATAATCCCGCTGACGGCCGCTTCCGCGACCGGTGACGGCGAAATCAACGTAAGCGCGAGCAGCGGCGACATAACCCTTTTGATTATTGCGCTTTTTATTCGCATTGCGAATTGCCTCCTTCTTAAATTCATGTTCCCTCCGTTTTCCATAACTCTACGCTATATATAATAAAGCGAAGCCGAACGACGCTATGGCCCCGCGTTATTTTAAGCTGGCCGCGAAAGATTTAAAATCCATCGTTTAATCAGCCGGCGTCAGGCGCTCGCCGGAAGCCCACGGCGCATAACGCCGCCGTGACAGGGACTGTGACGATCACGGCCAGACTTCCGGCGACGCTATGCGCGACCTCGATCGCCACGTAATCTGAACTCATAAATTGATCGAACCGCGTCCCATAAGAAATCAGAACCAAAAAGGTCGTCAGCGCGCTCCCTATGAAGGCCAAAATCAGCGTTTGGCACATCGTTCCAATCATGTCCTGACCGATCGACATGCCTGAGCGAAACAGCTCGCGCGCCGACATGCCGGATTGCGCGTTTATAACTTCATAAAGCGACGACGCGACGGACATAGCTATATCCATTACGGCGCCGGCGGAGGAAATCAGCGCCCCAGCGAAAAGCGCCTGACTCAATTGCAAGCCTGTGTTTCTGGAAACGATAATCAGTTCCTCGGCGCCTTCAACGTTGTAACCGGAAAGATGCAGCAAAACGGAAATCAGGAAGAAAAAACCTACCGAGAATAAGCCGCCCGCGATTGAAGAGACCGTCGCGATAAGCGTTTTGCGACTGAATCCGTTGAGAAGGAACAGCGAGAATACGGTAATCGCCGCGACTGTGAATATCGACATAAGCGCCGGCGAATGGCCGCGATAGATGGCCGGCAGCAAAAAGCCCAGTATAAAAAATAATGAGACGCCCAAGCCCAAGACGCTGCGCAAACCTTTGAAACGTCCGACCGCCGCCATAAAGAGCGCGAAAATGACCGAAACCGTAATTAGGCCGGGCGTGCGGTCATAGTTATACAGTGTATAATACGGTTCTATTTCCGCCGGACGGTCGGCTTTGATAATGACGGACTGTCCCTTTCTGACGCGGATGTTGTGGTCCGTGGACAGAACGTTGTCTAGTTGGATTATCCGCCCCTTCATTGGTCCGGCTTTGAAGCGCGCCTCGATTGTCTGAACGCCCAAAACCCATCCCGGCATGCCGTCGGCGGGTTCGGTTCGTTCGTCGAGGATGGCGGTTACCGTTCCTTTTTCATAAGTAATGGTCGAGCTGTCGTACATCGTGTATGTAGTTTGTGAATTGAACTTAACCGCCGCGACGAAAACGATAATCGCGATAATCGCCGAAGCGGACGCCGCTGCGAGCGATCGAAAACGCTTGCCGCTGTCCGGCGCTTTGTTTTTCGACGGCGAACATTTGACTGTCGAGATAACCGCCGCCTCCGATCCGTTTAGATTTTGAACACGATTATTTTATCCCCGTAATGTAAAATCTACCCGATGGAATTGAAAAATCTTGGCAATGAAACGGTAATGAATATGTAGAGTCCCAGGTCAACGCTTTTCAAGAGAATTCCATGTTGGGCTTTTCTGGCGTTTCAGCTAAACGGCGGCGTCAGGCTGAAAAACATATCCTTAATTTAGGTATTGCGGGAAACCGCGAAATCTTTTATAATTTAACAAGAAGGCTGAATGTGCGGAAGGAGTCGGATGACGCGCAAAACACAGAAATTCCGATTCCGGGGTGAACGCGTAAGCGTTAGTTAGCTATGACTAACCAACGCTTCGCGGAGATATGACTTCTTTCATTAAACTTACCATAAATAAAGATATAATTTAGGAGCGAACGCGCGACCATACGAATTTTTATAACTGGCTCTTGTAGTTTTGGTTAGATTATGCTAACATGTGTTAGGCATATCATAACGCCAATAGGATAATGTGTCGCAAAAGATTGGCCATCAATTATAGAAAGGAGGTATAAAGATGCGTAAAACGTTCTTTACGATTATGCTGACGATGATTCTCATCAGCGCGTTATCCGCCTCAGCGTTCGCCGCTGACGCGTACGAGACTTGGAATGACGTTGTGGACGAGATGGAAGCCGTTTTGAATGAGTCTTACGACATATACATATCGGGAGACGCGAAAGCCGCTAAGGACCAGGTTGACGTCGCTTACTTCGGATATTATGAAAAGCTGGGCTTTGAAAAAACGGTTATGGCGTATATATCCGGTGACCGAGCGGCCAAGGTTGAGTATCAATTTAGTTTTGTGAAAAAAGCGATCAATGCAGGCGGTTCGAAAGAGGAAGTCAGGGTTTCAATCGACGAGATGATCGCGTTGCTGCGGGAGGACGCGAACCAACTGGATGGCAAGGAAGAAAGCGCGACCGGTATCTTTTTAGCGTCGCTCCTGATTATAACGAGAGAAGGCTTCGAGGCGATCCTTATTGTCGGCGCGATAATCGCCTATCTGGTACAGTCAGGCAACAAGGGAAAAACCGGCGCGGTATATTGGGGATCTCTGATCGCCCTGGGCGCGAGCGTTTTGATGGCGTTCATCCTTAACAGCCTGTCAGGCGCGAGCGGAGCGAATCAAGAGATCGTCGAGGGAGTCACAATGCTTATCGCCGTCGCTGTGCTGTTTTACGTCAGCAACTGGATGGTTTCCAAGGCGGAGTCAGCGGCTTGGACAGGTTACATTGAAGGAAAGGTTCAGAGTTCCGTTACAAAGGGAAGCGTGTTTTCACTCGCGTTCGCCGCGTTTCTAGCGGTTTTCCGTGAGGGCGCCGAAACGATCTTGTTTTACCAGGCGTTGCTGGCGGGTACGGAGACCTATATCAATATGATTTGGACGGGTCTTGGGGTTGGATGTCTGGCGCTTGTGGCCATCTATCTGTTGATTCGTTTCATGAGCGTAAAGATACCGCTTAAACCGTTTTTTCTTGGCACCAGCGTATTGATGTTCTTAATGTCCATCTCGTTTGTCGGGTCAGGCGTTAAGGAGTTGCAGGAAGGCAATGTCATAGGCGTCACGCCGATACAGGGGATTACTTCGATCGACATTTTAGGAATATATCCAACGTTGGAAACGCTGATTCCTCAAGCGGTTCTACTCGCTCTAGCGATCCTAACGCTTGCGATTCAGGTTAAAAGATGGAAAAAAGCGCGCGTTTCAAAGGCGGCCGTCGCGGGCGGCTTGGCCGATATCGGGCAAGCCGTCGATGATAAATCAAAGTAATTATAAAGATTTATGGAACAAAATAAAAATGACTTTTAGGAGGAATAGAAAATGAAACTTAATAAGGCGTCTACCCTAGCTTTGGCGCTCACCGTGGTTACGTCGTTGTCGTTTGGCCTCTCCGGCTGTTCGTCGGGCGACAGCGCCGCTGACGACGCGTCTTCAACGCAAAATTCGGGCGATTCAGGCGATAACGCCATCGCGGCTCCCGGTGATACGGCAGGTTTTGAAGAATTTCCCATCGGCGATGATATAGAGCTTCCTCCATTGAACGTCGCCGCCGTATATTTTCAGCCGGTTGATATGGAGCCGACCGGTAAAGGTCTTCCGGCTTCCGAATCCGACATGCACATAGAAGCGGATATTTCCGCGCTGCAAAACGATTTGGGCTATGGCGTAGGCGATTTTGTCCCGAATCTGACGGTCAATTATGAGATTACCAGCGAAGACGGCGTCACAAGGTTGGAAGGAACCTTCATGCCCATGAACGCGAGCGACGGACCCCATTACGGCGCGAATATTAAGCTTGGTCCGGCCGGTACATACAAAGTTCGCTTTCTGATTGAAAGTCCGGAGGCGCAAGATTTCCTTCTTCATGTTGACAAAGAAACAGGCGTTGAAGGACGTTTCTGGACAGAGCCGCTTGTGGCGGAATGGGATTTTGACTACGTCCCCAGAAGTTGGTAGCCCGCTGACTTTATATATATGTAATACGCGCCATGACCCGTTTGCGCGCAAGCGGGGTGTCATGGCGCGGCTTATTTACGCATTAGGAAGGTGACGACGCCATGCTGAAATATCTCATACAGGTCGTGCGTGATTCGCTTGCCGCCGGAATTCTTTTATCGGCGTTGTTTTCGTTTGCGCGAAGCGGCGGCGGCCAAAAGCAAAGGAAATGGTTGTCGCTGGGTTTTGCGGCGGGCGTCGCGTCAGCGCTTGCATTGTCCGTCCTTAAATCCGCGACGACGCTAATCAATAGAGAATATTGGAGCATCGGCGTTTTGTCGGCCGCCATACTTGCGGAAATCCCTTTTTACGCGCTCGCATGGGGCGCTTTTCAAAAAAAAGAGTCCCCATCGCATGAAAACGCGCTTGGCGCCGTAAGCGCCGTTTTGGCGGCTTCACTGACGCTCTACAGCCTGCCCGGTATATTTCTGTATCCTACGGAGTTTTTAATGTCCGGCGAAAGCGTGTTCGGCACGGATTTTCTGTTTAAGGCGGTCGGATATCTGGGCGGTCTGCTGATCGTGGGGCTTTCCGGATTCGCGCTGTTCAGAGCTGGAACAAGCGCGCCGCGTAAGCTGACTCGCGTTTCGCTGACTATCGGTTTGGCCGTTAATATGGTCACTCAGATCGGGACAGTTTTGCAATTTTTGCTGGCAAGGCGCGTAATACCCATGTCAAAAGGGATTTTCGGGTTTGTAAAACTGGTTGTCAACTACAACGAATATTTTTTATACGCCATTATGGCGGCTACGATTTTACTGCCTTTGGCGGCGTGGATAAAAAGCCCGCAGCCTGAGGAGACGCGTCAAAACCCCGCGCAGCGCAGGAAAATTCGCGCGGCGGCGCGTGGGCGAAGACGGTTGTCCGCTATCGCGCTGGCGGGATACGTTTTGTCAATTCTATGTCTGACGGTCGTTAAGGCGTATGACGGTCGGGAGGTCGTTCTGTCCCCCGTTGAACCGATAAATATCGTCGGCGACGAGATCATTATACCTCTTGAAAACGTCGATGACGGTCATTTGCACCGATTCGCGCACACGGCGTCAAACGGCGTTGAGGTTCGGTTTATTGTGGTCAAAAAAAATGAGGCGGCGTTCGGGGTAGGGCTTGACGCCTGCGACATATGCGGGGCGACGGGATACTATGAACGCGAGAATGAAGTGATCTGCAAACTTTGCGATGTCGTTATGAACAAGTCCACGATTGGATTTAAGGGCGGATGCAACCCTGTGCCTCTGGCCTACGCCGTGCGTGACGGCGGCATAGCGATACGGACGCAAGATTTGGAAAACGAAAAGAAGAGGTTTGAATGAGGGAGGTTCGCTTATGTTCTGGAGAATGGTGAAAGGCGCGCTTTTCCGTCAAAAAGGAAAAATGCTGATGATCGCGTTCACCGTCGCGTTGGGGGCCTCTCTCGCCGCCGCTATGCTCAATGTTATGCTGGACGTCGGAGACAAGGTGAACCAAGAGTTGAAAGCGTACGGCGCGAACATTAACGTGATGCCGAAAGGCGCCTCTCTGCTTGACGACTTGTACGGCGTCGCCGAAGACTCCGGCGCGTCGGATAAATATTTAAAGGAATCGGAGCTTGGCGATATAAAAACGATTTTTTGGGCTTTTAATATTGTGGATTTCGCTCCTTATCTCAACGCGAGAGTGAAGCTGAATTCCGGGAGCCAGGAAATTAAACTTGTCGGAACGTGGTTTAAACGCCGATTGGATCTCCCTACGGGGGAATCGCTGGAAACCGGCATGATAAACATGAAAAGCTGGTGGGACGTGTCCGGCGATTGGCTGACCGATCAGGATGAAAACGCCGCTATGATGGGCGCCGTCGTCGCGGAGAGGAACGACGTTAAAGTCGGCGACGAAATTACTGTCGAGACTCGAGGGCGAATGAAGCGGTTGACGGTTAAAGGCGTTTTTAACGCGGGGAGCGACGAGGATGAACGAATCTACATTCCTCTGCGCGTCGCGCAGGAACTGATGGACCGTGACGGATTCGTAAGCGGCGCGGAAGTCAGCGCGCTTACGACGCCCGATAACGAGCTTTCCCGCCGGGCGGCGCAAAACCCTAAAAGCCTTTCCATAAAAGAATGGGAAACATGGTATTGTACGGCTTATGTCAGCGCTATTTGTTACCAGATTGAAGAAGTGATTACGGATTCCGTCGCAAAACCCATTCGGCAAGTGGCGGAATCGGAAGGCGCGATTCTTGAAAAAACGCAGTTACTTATGTTTTTGATTACTGTTTTGAGCCTTATCGGTTCCGCGCTGGGCATTTCCAATCTTGTCACGGCCAGCGTAATGGAACGTAGCCGTGAGATCGGGCTGCTGAAAGCGGTAGGCGCCCACAACTCTCCCATTTCGCGGCTGGTTCTAACGGAAATTCTCGTGACCGCGATTTTGGGCGGCGTCGCTGGATATTTCGCTGGGCTTGGCTTCGCCCAAATTATTGGGCGGTCGGTTTTTGAGTCAGCTATTGATATTAAGCCGATGGTTATTCCGCTTGTGGCGATTCTGACGTTCGCGGTGACTTTGGCGGGAAGCGTTCCGTCGATAAGGTTTTTGCTGTCGCTTCGTCCGGCGGAAGTCTTACGCGGCAGGTGATGATGATGAAAAAACAAACGATGTATTTTAGAATGATAACAAGCTCGCTGATCCGCCGCCGTTCAAGGATGATCGTGGCGCTTTTGGCGGTGGCGATCGGCGCTACGATTCTTTCCGGTCTCGTGACCATTTATTACGACGTTCCGCGGCAAATGGGCCAAGAGTTCCGCTCATACGGCGCGAATCTCATATTCACGCCTGCCGGCGATGAGACGTCTTTCACTATGGAAGCGGTTCGGAAAGCGACGGATTTTATTCCTAATAATGATATTATGGGCATAGCGCCCTATCGCTATGAAACGGTCAAGATTAACGAACAGCCTTTTACGGCGGCGGGCGTCATTATGGACGAAGTGAAAAAAACGAGTCCGTACTGGTTTGTGTCGGGCCAATGGCCTCAAAACGACGGGGAGGCGTTGATCGGGCAGGAAGTCTCCGATTACATCCGTCTTTCGCCCGGAGATATGTTCACGGTGACTGGCGCGAACAGCGTCGGCGACAGCTTCAGCCGCGATTTTACCGTGTTGGGGATTGTTCAGACAGGAGGAATCGAAGAAGCGTTTCTGTTCGTGTCTTTGTCGGATTTGGAGGAGATGGCGGGCGACAAAGGCAGGCTCGATGTCGTGGAATGCAGCGTTTCCGCTTCTCAGGCGGAGCTGGACGATATCGTCAGGCGAATCGATGAAAACGTCGAGGAGGTCACGCCTCGTCTCGTGAAGCGCGTTACGCGCTCTGAAGGAGCCGTTCTGGCCAAACTGCAAGCTTTAGTCTACCTTGTCACGACGATCGCGCTGCTGCTTACCATGATCTGCGTCGCGACCACGATGATGGCGGTCGTAGCGGAGCGGCGCAAGGAGATTGGCCTGAAAAAGGCGCTGGGAGCCGCCAATAGGAGCATTGTCATGGAGTTCCTGGGCGAGGGTTTGTTTTTAGGCGGTTTAGGCGGTTTGTTAGGCGCGTTGTTTGGGTTTGCGTTCGCTCAAACGGTTAGCTTGAATGTCTTCGGTCGTTCCATATCATTTCAGCCGCGGCTGATACCGGCTTCAATGGCCATTTCAATTATAATAACCGGGCTGGCGTGTCTTTTGCCTGTCAGAAGCGCGACGGACGTTGATCCGGCGATTGTTTTGCGCGGCGAATAGACCTGTCCCGGAACCTCATTTCGACGGATTCACGAGCGGATTTTTCGCAGGGCAAGGAAACGAAAGCCGCCGTGTAGACGCCGGAGTCAGGCTTCGGGACAGATCTAATGATGGAGGAAGAATTTATGAGTCTATTATTAGAGCTTAAAGACGTTTCAAAGATCTATGGAAGCGTGAAAGCACTGCGAAATGTTAATCTGGAGGTTTCGCGCGGCGAATGGCTGGCGATCATGGGGCCGTCCGGTTCGGGGAAAAGCACGATGATGAATATCATCGGATGTATGGATAAGCCTTCCAATGGTTCCGTTACGCTTGATGGCGTGGACATTTCAAAAGAGAATTCAAAAAGCCTGACGAATATTAGGCGCGATAAGATAGGACTGATTTTTCAGCAATTCCATTTGATAAACTATCTTACCGCTTTGGAGAACGTGATGGTAGCTCAGTATTATCACAGTATGCCGGATGAAAAGGAAGCCTTGCGGGCGTTGGAGCGCGTCGGTTTGGGAGACCGCGCCAAACATTTGCCAAGTCAGCTTTCGGGCGGCGAACAGCAAAGGGTGTGTATCGCCCGCGCTTTGATTAACTATCCGACGCTGATTCTGGCGGATGAACCTACCGGAAATCTGGATGAAGCGAATGAGAGCGTCGTGCTGGACATTTTCAAGCGGCTCCACAAGGAAGGCAGCGCCATCATCGTTGTCACCCATGACCCGGAGGTCGCTGATGAGGCCCAGCGAACCGTAGTGTTGGAACACGGACGCGTAGCGAGGATCGTCCAAGGTAAAAATAATGCGATGGGATGTGACGCATGAAAAGCGTAGCCTGTTTTTTTTCTGTCATTATTCTTTTATCGGGCCTATTGTCAGGGTGCGGCGAAGCTTCCGGCGATATCGCTTATAGGTCGGGAACCTATGTCGGAATAAGCGGCGAGGATGACCAGGGCGCCTATGGAGAGGCGACTGTCACGATTGACGCGGGCAAGATTACGGATTGTAAATTTGTCTCTTGGCAAAAGGACGGAACCGTAAAGGATGAAGATTACGGAAAGATAAACGATGAAATCTCCAATCAAGACTATTATGACAAGGCGCAGCTTGCCGTGAGAGCCATGGAGCGATATGCTTCAAGGCTTGTGGAGGTTCAAAAGCCGGAAGATGTGGACGCGGTATCCGGCGCTACGGTCGCTTATGACCAGTTTGTTGAGGCTGTCAATAACGCGTTGGATAAGGCCAAATAAACGCTGATTAACCTGCCGGACGAACTTGTCGCCGCGGAAAGTTTCTGGAATAACTTCTTGACGTGCGAACGCTAAGCCGCTTTACATCGTGATCTTCATATGAAATAATAATGGAAATAAAAATCTTGACAACCTTTTGATTTCAATGTAAAGTATTAGATAATCGGTGATTGGCTTAATTTATTCGCGTGAGAGCGTCCGTTTCGCTTTAACAGGGGCGGCGCTTTTCCGAAATTCATGGTAAGTTCGCTTCTATGAAAATAATAAATTATAGAGGTTTAACGGTTTGCGGCCAAGAGCTTGTTGGCCGCTTTGAATATCGTTTCGAAAGCTTCATTATCTTCAAGTAAACGTCTGGATCCGACGGCGTAAGCGCAGGATATGTCAGCGCCGATAAAACGCCGTATAGACTGATTTTCCGTGACGGCGCTTTCTGGCGTTTCGTCGCCGCGCTACTGGTTTCGGTCGGTGGGTTAATCGGCGTTTACTTGATCATCTCGGAGGCATAGCTCAGTTGGGAGAGCGTTCGCCTGACGCGCGAAAGGTCACAGGTTCGAGCCCTGTTGTCTCCATAATTGCGCATATGAGCGCTTACGTAAGAAACGCAACCTTGTGTATTGGGCAGTCGCCAAGCGGTAAGGCACAGGACTCTGACTCCTGCATTCGAAGGTTCGAATCCTTCCTGCCTAGTTTGTAAGATCCCTATAAACGTTTGTTGATGTTTTTCTTCATGGAAATTTCCCCCTTCATATCGGCGCACACGTTCGTGCGATTGTCATTGCCCCTTGTGTTTACTGTGTTTTCGGCGTTCACTATGCGATTTGTATGCAGACCGTAAAAAAGTGTCACCCAAAACGCATACTTTTCGTTTTCCGCAAACCTCGGCGCGGTCGGCTCTGTCGTCTGCTGTGACCGGGTAGGCGCATCGCTTACCCTTTAACCTGCACTTCTTTTTACCCCGCCCTGTGCTGATTTCGGCCGTTTTCGCCCCTTGCCAAATTCGCCCGAAACGGCGTTTTATGGCGGCGCGGCGATACCTGCCCCAACCGCCCCGCCGCCGCAAAATCGAACACGGGCGCGTACGGTGGCGTCGATACCGGTGTCTGTACCGGACGCAACGGACGCGGGGAGCGCGATTTCTACGATTTTTTCATCATGGGACCGCCGAAAATGTAGGGAAAAACCACGCTCGGCAAGCAGTCCGGCGTAGGCGACAATTCGGTGAGCGTGCCGAGAAAATTCAGCGCCACAACCATCTGTGTGTCTATCAAGCTTGACTTCGCCCTCCGCCTCGGAGACCAAATCCCAAATGTGGCGCTCGCCGTCGAATTGGATTTCCTTGTGCAGAACATAAACCGAATCCACCGCGCCGGTCAGCCCGGTGGCGCCGGACAGCATGTTCATCGGGTCGTCGTCGCGCAACTTGCGCAGGTGGCGTACGCACAATATAGCGATTTTATGTTTGTTCGCCAGTTCGCGCAGGACGGACAGTTCGCGGTAATCGTTTGCGTATGGATTGACATTGCCGACTTCACCTCTGATGTGCTGGAGCGTGTCGATGGCGACAAGGTTGGTATCAGGATGTTCAGAGAGAAAATTTTCAATCTGCTACACCAGTCTATCAGTAATGCCGTCAGCCATTACCGCGAAATGAACGTTGTCAGGCGCGTCGTCGGTTTGTCGTACAGTCCGCGATTGGATTCGCTCGAAGCTGTCCTCCAGACAAAGATAGAGCGCTGTGCCGCGTCTGCTCTTGTAATTCCACACGTTCTCGCTGTTCGCCACTTTGAGGCACAGCCACAGCGCCAACCATGACTTGCCCGCCTTCGGCGCGCTGCCGAGGATATGTAGTCCCGTCGGTATTAGTGACGACACGATATAGTAAAATGTTCTTGAGAACGTAACGAATTGTGGTAAAATAATCCTATGAGCTATGATAAAAAATATCGGAAAAGAACAATAGAATATCATGAAGAAGGACACAGTATCAGGGA
>JAISER010000114.1 GCA_031263985.1 Clostridiales bacterium
TCCCTGATACTGTGTCCTTCTTCATGATATTCTATTGTTCTTTTCCGATATTTTTTATCATAGCTCATAGGATTATTTTACCACAATTCGTTACGTTCTCAAGAACATTTTACTATATAATTGAGTTTTGGAAAATAATGTTGTGAAAAAAAGCGAATAAGCGTATAATGTCAAAAGAGAGGGTGGATTTATATGATAAAACTGTTAAAAGGCGCGATAATAGGGGCGTCTATCGCTATAGGGCTTAATTCCGCGGCTTTGGCCAAATCAAGATGGGATAACATAGATGTACGTTTTGACAATATAAAAATTTATGTGGATGGGATGTTAAAACATTCTGAAGATGAGCCTTTTATCTATAATGACAGAACGTATGCGCCGCTCAGGTTTATCTCCGAAGCTTTGGGGAAGAATGTGGAATGGGACGCTGACGGTAAATCGATTCGCATCGAAACGACGGAAGAGAACCAGGGGGATTCCGCGGCGATCCAATTGCGGACATATTCCAGAATAGGGAGCGACGATGACGATTACGCGCGCATATCTATTTACTACTTAGGAAATGATTGGATCAGTGTATTCGGATCCGCCGGATACGGGCAAAACGTCGGCGGTTTTGAAGGCGTCGCCGCTATGGAGGGCGGACAAGCCGTATACCATTCTAATGACTCGGATTTAACGATTACGTTTCCTCAAAACGGCGGCGTTCATGTGGAAGAAGAGAAATTGGGCGCTTTTGGGGGACTTAACGTTACGTTTAACGGCGAATATGAAGTTACGAACTAACTTGAGATTAACGTGTCTCAAAAAAACTCTTGATTAAACCGGCGTTTGATGCGATAATAGCGATTGCCGCTTGTCGATGAAACGATTTTTTGTTTTCTCAGAACAATCAGGCGCAAAACGTATGGACAATGAATATTATTGAGAAAAACGTTCCTTGGATAAGGTTATGAGGTAAGGGGAGACGCTGGATGGAGGAATTAAACATCGAATACGTTTTAGATGAATTAAAACGACTGATAGCCGATAAAAACTTTAAGCGGCTTAAAAGCGTTTTAGCTGAAACGAACGTTATGGATCTGGCGGAGATATTCGACGATCTTTCGCCGGACGAATCCATAATTTTACTCCGTCTGTTAGACAAAGACAGAGCGGCCGAAGTTTTTTCGCGTCTTAGCGTGCAAAGCCGAAAGGACGTTGTGTCGGGCATACACTTCAACTTTTTGAACCAGATCATTGAAGAGATGTCTTTTGACGACAAGATCGACTTTTTTGAGGAGATGCCGGCGAATTTGGTGAAAAGCCTCATAGCCGAGGCGCCGCAGGAAGAACGTAAGCTTATAAACCAGTTTTTGCAGTATCCCGACAGTTCCGCCGGAAGCCTTATGACCATTGAATATGTGGCTTTAAAAAAACATCTTACCGTAAAGCAATCGCTTGAAAAAATTAAGTCTGACGGCGTAGATAAAGAGACAATTTATACATGCTATGTTTTGGACGAAACGCGTCATCTTGAGGGTATTTTGTCGCTGCGCCGCATTGTGCTGTCAGACGACGACAGCGTTATAGGCGACATAATGAGCACGGACATAATAAGCGTTGACACGTCCGACGATCAGGAATACGTCGCTGAAGCGTTTAAAAAGTACGACCTTATGTCCGCTCCTGTCGTGGACGGAGAGAAGCGTATGGTAGGAATAATAACCATAGACGACATAATGGACGTCGTTGAAAGGGAAAACACGGAAGACTTCCAAAAAATGGCGGCTATCGCGCCGTCTGACGACGAATATCTTGACGCGTCGGTGTTGAAGCTTGCCGGGCGGCGTATCGTTTGGCTGTTGATTTTGATGATCTCCGCGACATTTTCGGGTTCCATAATAACGCGCTACAGCGACGTGCTCAGCATGGCGGGCGTTCTTACGGTGTTTATGCCGTTGCTTATGGATTCGGGCGGAAACGCCGGTTCGCAGTCGTCCACGCTTGTTATACGAGGCATGGCGCTGGGGGAAATTGAGCTTAAAAATTGGTTCGCCGTTTTTTGGAAAGAATTGCGGGTCGGCTTTGTAGCCGGCGCGGCGCTTGCGGTCGTAAATTTTGGCCGTATGGTTTTGCTTACAGTTATAAACGGCGCGAAGTACGCCGACTACACCATGGGCGTGATGATTACCGTCTCCGTAACGCTTATGTTATCTATCGTCCTAGCTAAGCTTATCGGCGGGTTGCTGCCTATCGTAGCGAAATTCGCGCGCCTTGATCCCGCCATAATGGCTGGCCCTCTGATTACCACCATTATAGACGCCATATCGCTTATCATCTATTTTACAATCGCTAACGCGCTTATATTTTAAGAAATTTTTGATGTATATATTTTCGCTTATTGGCAATAATTATTAGTGTTACCTTGGTCTGTTTTTTAAAAACAGACTAGGGACATTAATATCCCCCCTTGAACCTGGCCTCATCCCCCCCTGAGACCAGGTGTTTTTTTGTTCTCAAACAGATTTGTTTAGGCGTATACGGGGAAAAACATAGCTTGTACGGGCAATGATTTAAAATAGACCTGTCCTGGAACCTAACTCCGTCGCCGGAGTTAAGTTTCGGGACAGGTCTAATAAGCCGAAAAGACGCAAAATGGAGATCATGAACAGGTTCTTAGATCTTGCCGCTTCTCACGCGTTTCGCCGCTGCCACGAGATTTTTCAAACTTAGAGCGGTTTCCGTGGCGCCACGGGTTTTCAATCCGCAGTCAGGATTGATCCACGCCTTTTCCGCGGGCACGATTTCCAAAATCGCTTTGATCGCCGCTACTATCTCATCTTCCGAAGGGACGCGCGCGGAATGGATGTCATAAACGCCCGGGCCTACCGCGGTTTCAAAACCGCTCTCTTTGATTGCCGTAAGAATTGCAAGTGATGAGCGACTCGCTTCAAATGTAATAACATCCGCGTCCATAGCGTCAATTTCATGGATAATGTCTTGAAACTCGCTGTAACACATATGCGTGTGAATCTGCGTTTCGGGCTTTACGCCGCTGTGAGTCAAACGGAACGCGGGGATTGCCCATTCGAGATATTCACTTCGCCAGTCGGCTTTTCTAAGCGGCAGCTTCTCTCTTAGGGCGGCTTCATCAATCTGTATGATTCTAATCCCCGCTGATTCAAGGTCAAGCGCTTCGTCGCGGATTGCGAGAGCGATTTGCGTCGCCTGCTCCTTGTCGCTGACATCTTCGCGCGGGAATGACCAGTTCAAAATTGTGATAGGTCCCGTTAACATTCCCTTCATCGGCTTGCTGGCGACGCTTTGCGCGTATTTGGATATTTTGACCGTGATGGGAGCGCGGCGGCTGATGTCGCTAAAAATAATCGGAGGTTTAACGCAGCGCGTACCATAGGATTGCACCCACGCTGACTGCGTAAATAAAAATCCGTTAAGATTCTCGCCGAAATATTCCACCATATCGTTGCGCTCAAACTCTCCGTGTACAAGCGCGTCAAGCCCGATTTCCTCTTGAAGTTTCACAACGTCGGCAGTCAGAGCTTGAAGTCTTTCATCGTATCGCTCTTTTGTAATTTCTCCCTTGCGAAACTTGGCGCGGTTCGCCCTAACCTCATCCGTCTGAGGAAAAGAGCCGATTGTCGTCGTGGGGAGTAACGGCAGATTCAGAACGGACTTCTGAATATCAAAACGTTTTTTACGCTCCGGCGAACGCGTGTAATCACCGGCTTTCAAACCATGAACACGAGCCTGCACAGACAAGTCAGCGCCTTGTTTAATGCTTTGGCGCCGGGCCTGATTCGCTTTGAACACCTCTGAAGCCGCATAATCGCTATCGTCAGCAAGTTTTGATAACTCGGCGAGTTCCGTCAATTTTTCCTCTGCGAAAGCGAAAGCGTTCTTTGCGTTTTCAGGCAACTTGCTTTCAACGGAAACGGTATAAGGAACGTGTAGCAAAGAACAGGAAGTCGAAATAACGATATTATCCGCTTTTCGCCCGACAGCGTTCAGCAAATTGAGCGTTTTGGCGTAATCGTCGCGCCAGATGTTCTTACCGTTTATGACACCCGCGAAAAGCGTTTTATCAGAAGGAAAGCCATATCTCTCCACAAGGGAGAGCGTCTCTTTGCCTTCGACAAAATCAAGACCGACTCCGTCAAACGGCAAAGCGATAACGTCCTCGTACGCGTCACGGATGTCGCCGAAGAATGTTTGAAGCAAAACTTTGACGTTCCCTTTTCTCTTTAATAAATCCGAATAAATCCGCTTGAACATAGAGATGTCGCTTGTCGTCAGATCTGTTACAAGTATCGGCTCGTCAAATTGCGCCCACTCCGCGCCGAGGCTTTCAAGCCTTGCGATAATTTCCGCGTAAGCGATTGTGATTTGCTTTACGAAGTCACTCGCTTGTTTATTTTCGTACTTGGCGAGTTTAAGGAAAGTAAGCGGTCCCATTAAGACGGGTTTAGCGATAATACCCGCGTCTTTCGCCTCTGAAAACTCGTCAAACAATGCGCTCCCACGAAAAGCGATAACAGTGTCGTCCTCAATTTCCGGAACAATATAATGGTAGTTTGTGTTAAACCACTTACGCATTGAAAGCGCTTTGACATCGCCCGCCGCGCCTTGATAGCCTTTTGCCATCGCAAAGTAAGCGTCAAGTCCATCAAGGGTCAAGTCGCGGTAGCGTTTCGGAATAACGCCAAGCGTAACAGCCGTATCGAGCGCGCCGTCATAAAGTGAAAAATCCCCAACCGGAATAAAATCAATCGCGCTTTTCTTTTGTTTTTCAAAGCGCGCCGAACGGAGTTGTTTCGCTGTCACTAACAATTCGCGCGCCGAGATGTTCCCCTTGAAATAGTTCTCTATACTGAATTTAAGTTCACGATTGCCCCCGATACGAGGATAGCCGATAATTGATGTCCGCATTTTCACGTTCTCCTTCAGGTTCTCCTATTTGCCCTAATATTCCAAAGCGATTCTCCGCCATTGGTCAATTTTCGCCCGCTGTTCATCTTCGGTCAGCCCATACCGCCATTGTATGAGGCAAAACCGCGCTGATTAGGAAAGGACAAGTCTATCATATCATCGAAAAAGGACTTATAGGCAACACTAAAAAAATATGTCAAGCTATAGTGATTGGCTATATCGTCAATCGCGTTTTTTTGGTGGCGGGACGCGGATCTGTCCTGAAACCTCACTCCGGAGTCTGAGCGGCGGATTTCGTTTCCTTGCCTTGCGAAAAATCCGCTCGTGAATCCGCTGAAATCAGGTTCCAGGACAGGTCTAGTGAAATCGCTATAAATCAACGCTGGTTTTCGTAGTAATATGACTAAATTTTTTGTAACAACGCTAAAAATATTTAGTAATATTGACTTTTTGTAAAAAGGGATAGGATATATATGGTAAATTTTTTTGCGGCGGATAAAAATTTAGTGAAAGGAGGGCTGGTACGCGATAAAAAAGTCTATAAGTTTAGTCCTTGTCGCCGCAATGACGTTAAGCGCGATTACATCCTCTGGATTCGGCTTTGTAAAAAATTTATTTGTCCATATTGACGAGTTGAATAATCTTGGCGCCAAAGAAGCTGAATGGAATTGACGCGTTATTTAAGTGCGACAGCGATTGGCGGTTGAACATCGAGGCCGGATTAAAAGCGTTTTTATCGGTACAAAATGAGTGGGAACGTATGACCTGAGTTAATAAATGACGGTTTTGCGATATCCGATATATTTTACGTTTTTGTGATAATGCTGAAAATGTTTGGAACCCTTGACTTTTTTGTAGAAAAAACGTAGAATATAGAAGTGACAAAGAGACGCGAGACTAGATTATACGTCTCTGAAATTTCATGCAAAGATGAGAATTTGACTGAAAGGAGGAATTGTACATAATGAAAAAAGTTATGACTCTGCTTTTGGCCGTTGCGCTGACGCTTGGCGCCGTGACGTTCTCTGGATGCGGACTTTTCAAGAAGACCACTCCCGCGCCTGTTGAAGAGAATGAAGATGTTGACACCGTAGACCCAAGCAACAGCGTTAAAACTGGATCAGATGGAGTGGAATTCTTCTAAAAACTCCTAAAATGATTTGCGAGCGCTTAAAAGGGTTTTGAGTAATTAAATCATATAAAAAAGCGGATTCGCTGAACGCGGCCGCTTTTTTCGCTTCAAATTCGGATGTGCGCGTTACGAAAAGAACCGGCTTTCATGTTTTACATATACAAAAAATTTTTTAGCTTTTATTCACGGGAGGAAGAGATCCTATATGAAAAAGTCTATGGCTTTGCTCCTTGTCGCGGTAATGGCGTTGAGCGCCGCGACTTTCTCCGGTTGTTCATTTATAAAGAATTTATTTACCCCAATTGACCAAATAGGACGTAATTCAGACAAATCAGATTCCGGCAAAACAGATAAACCAAGTTCCAATAATGATGATAAAGACAACGACGCCACGCCGGTCGAGCAACCTGACGATGGCGAAATAGAGTTTTTCTAAAGCGTTTTTCTAAAGCGTTCTTCTAATGACTTACGCTCTTTAGCGACTAATATGTAAAAAAAGCGACGGCTACCGCCGCCGTTTTTTTTTAGTTCTTTATTGAAACGACGATGGACTTGGACTAAGCGGCGTTGAGCAAGCCTATAAGCCGAGTTTTGTATTCGACGGTCATCTATCTTGACCCGCCGTCACCGAGCGGGTTCATGCGACTTTACCCGAAAGCGGGCCGGGCAAGCCCTTATGCTTTCGTTTGGTCTTGCTCCAAGCGGGGTTTACAGAGCCTTTTCCGTCGCCGGAAAAGCGGTGAGCTTTTACCTCGCCTTTCCACCCTTACCGACCAAAATATGAACGGCGGTTTATTTCTGTTGCACTTTCCTTGGAGTCGCCTCCACCGGATGTTATCCGGCGCCTTCGCCCTATGGAGCTCGGACTTTCCTCACGGCGATTCGCCGCGCGACCGTCCAGCATACTCAACGCGTCGCATATTTTATCATATCATTCGTTTCTTTTCAAGCCTATTTCTATAAGTTTGTCTATCAGTTCGCACGTTGTAACGCCCGCCTCGTTCCATAGCGTAGGGTACATGCTGATCGCCGTGAAGCCGGGCATAGAGTTAATTTCGTTAAAGATAACCCTATTTGTGATTTCTTCCAGAAAAAAGTCTATTCTGGCCAGTCCGACGCAGTCGAACGCCTTAAATATACTGACCGCCGCGTCGCGGATTTCTTGCGCTTTTTCTTTTGGCAAGTCGGCCGGTACAATCGTTTTTGAGCCGGAATCGTTATATTTTGAGTCGTAGTCATAGAAGTCCCCTGCCGGCAGTATCTCCCCTACCGGCGAAGCTTCGACGTCGCCGCGAAAACCAAGCGCGGCGCACTCCAGTTCTCTGCCCTTTATCGCTTTTTCAACCAATACTTTATTATCGTATTTAAGCGCGTTTCGAAGCGCTTCTATAAGCTCATTCTTGTTCGCGGCTTTGCTCACGCCGACGGACGAACCTGTGTTCGCCGGTTTTACAAAACACGGATAGCCTAGCCTATACCTAACTTTCTTAGCCGCTTCATCCATATTTTTTAAATCGTCCGCGCGAAAAGCGATGTGACGCGCTTGAGTCACGCCGGTTGTAGCGGCGACTATCTTTGAAAACGTCTTGTCTGTGGCGAGCGCTGATGAGAGAACGCCGCATCCGACATATGGCGTTTCAGCCATTTCAAACACGCCTTGGATCCGACCGTCTTCTCCGTTTGAGCCGTGCAGCGCCGGGAAAATGACGTCAACCGATACGCGTTTGACTTTATCTCCGACTATGCGCAAAAAACACTTATGCGAGCTGTCTGGGCTAAGCGCGCAAGAGGCGCCGAATTTTTCAAGTTGCGCGTCGCTTAAATTTTTTATATTCTCAACGCCTCCGTCGTATAATATCCACCGTCCGTCGCGCGTTATATAAACAGGTATAATGTTATATTTTTCCGCGGACATATTCGCTAAAATAGTCGTCACGGATAATTTTGAGATTTCGTGTTCCGGGGAGCGGCCCCCGAATATAACGGCGACGTTAATTTTTTCCATGTGTTGTCAACCCGCCTTTAGATATTTTTATTATTATACGGCTCTATGACTGTTAGCGTACTGACTTTAAATGCCTTGGGGAAAGTTTTTGAAAATAATGGATTCGCGCGAAACGGCGAGAACTAAAAAGATATTCTGTCGTTAAAAAGCGCCGCGGACTGTCTTAACGGAGAATGTTCGGATATCTATGAATGAAGGGATTCTGGGGACGAAGTCCCCAGCGGGGTTTGGGGCGGAGCCCCAAGGTCTTAATGGATCCGGGCCTTCAAACGGAATATGGGCGCTCCCAGCGTCCGAAATTTTTCCTCATATTCAGTCATTATGGCGTCAGCCGGACAATTTTCTGAGATATCGAGAAGACGCCAGTTTTTTTCGGTCAACTGTCCGATACTGAAGTTAAAAAGAAGTTCACTGTCCGTCTTGAAAAAAAGCTCGCCGTCATCGTCCAATATGGAAGCGTACAAATCAAGAAAGTCAGCGTGAGTCAACCGGCGTTTCGACCACTTTTTCTTGTTTGGCCAGGGATCGCAAAAGTTAATGTATATGCGCGCGACCTCGCCTGGCGCGAAATATTCTGACAGTTCCCGCGCGTCGCCTGTTAAAAAGGCGATGCGCGCGCCGTTTTCGCGCGCTGTTTTCGCGCCGGTCACGAGTACGTCGCGTTCTCGTTCCAACGCGACGTAATTGACGGTCGGGTTAGTCGCCGCCATGCCGTTTACAAACCGTCCTTTACCGCATCCTATATCGATATGGACCGGGCGGGGATTTGTGAAAAACTCATTCCATAGGCCTTTGCGTTCCTTAGGATTTTCGACTATAAGCTCATTTTCAGCTATTTCGCGTTCCGTCCATCGTTTGCTTCTTACACGCATTTCTCAGGCCCCTTATAAGACGTTCCCGCGGTTAATGGGAATCGCTATATTGTATATCGCCGCGTTTTTATTGTCAACGGTCGGTTTTCATTCTCGCGTGACAGGTTTTGAGACGGCGGCGCGGCGAATAATTGCATTCACCAAACGGGATGTTGTACATAGTATGTAATATGAGAAAAGGCTGAAAGATAGACTAAAATACCTGTTCGGACGAATTTTAACGTAAAAGCCAGTAGGGAGGAAAAGAAATGGCGGCTTTTGAATTAAATAATTTAGCGAACGCCGAGCAGCAGTCATTAGGCCCGTCACCACGGCCTAAAGAGGAAGGCATAATCGCTTTTAAAGTGTACGATAGCTGCAGAAGCCAGGATTGCTTGACATTTGAGGATCTTGGCCCTATAAGAGCTGCGGAATGCTACAGCGTAGGCGCGGAGTGCGTTGAAGAGGGCGACATAGTACACCCGCCCGTGGGAGCGGCTTCCGTCAGCGTAGACCGCCTGAGCGTCAAAAAGTTTATTATCGGAGAAAAAGAGCCTTGCTCATTTAACGAAGGCTATTGGGATATAGAAGTCAAATATCTGTTTTTGTACAGACTTACGTTCAAAGACGCGGATGGCTGCCCGATAATATCGATTTGGGCGACCAGCTCTTATAACAAAAGGGTAAGTCTTTTCGGATCGGTAAATTCCGATGTGATTATAGGCACGGACCTGGTGACGAATTACGGAGAGGCGAGCGCGATACACGCCGATCCGTACGTTATGGTTGAAGCTAAAGGCGTCGCGCTCAGTTCGGCGATACTCTACCCTTCGCCGGATAATCCGGAAAGACCGCGCCCGACCGTAACCGTTACGATAGGGCTGTTCAGCACAATAAAACTGTTCCGCATCGTTACTATAAACGTACCGTCAAAAGGTTTCTGCATACCCGAAGAATGCTCTTCGGTAGACCCGCTTAACCCTTGCGACTACTTTAACAGTCTGGAATTTCCAAAGACCCTTTTCTCACCGGTAGTAAAGGAAGATTTTTTAACTAACGAGCGCCCTGGCGCGTTTAAGCCATGCGGTTGCGATTAATTTATCTAAAAACGCTGAACGATATTGCGGCTGCCTTATAGGCGGCTGCTTTTTATTTATGGCCGCGATTTAGCGCCGCGCAGCAAGGCGTTTATTTCGCCGCCGGTCAGTAAAATGACCGCCAGCGAATTGGTCCATATTATCATTATAAATACGCCGCCGATGCTTCCGTACAGTTTAGAATAGTTTGAAAACGCGTTTACATAGAAGCTGAACAAAACCGAAAAAATGAGCCATAACGCGACGGTGAACGACGAGCCTGGCAAAACCGAACGCCATGCGGGGCGCTTTACGCATGACAGCTTGTAAATCAGCGTGACGGTGAGGAATATGATGACAAGCGCGACGGCGAAGCCCATAAAATTATACGCGCTTAAGGCCAGCCCGCTGAAGCTGAGGATTTGACGCAGGCCGCGCCGGAATATGACCGTCGCGAGCGATAAAGATATCGCGAACGCGAATATAAGCGTTAAAAACACGCTTAGCGCCCAATCGGAGAAAAAACCGCGTTTTTCCTCTATATCGTAGGCGATGTTTATGCCGCGCATTACGCCGCGAAAGCCAGACGCGGCCGATATGACGGACACTATAAGGCTGACGGACAAAAGCGCGCCGCTTCTATTTTCCGTCGCCGCGCGCACGAACAACGTCATTACCTCTATTATCTGCACGGGCATATACGGTTCGGCTTTTTCAAATAAGATTTCGACATCAAGGTCGAAATGGCCAAGAAGGCTTACTAAAAACATGGCGAACGGCGCCGCCGCCATCAATATTTTGTACGTCAATTCGTTGGATATCGAGAAAACGGCGTCTCGCCGCATTTCGCGGATAAGCGATTTTATAAAATTCAGCATGGCGGCTATCAGCTCCGTTTCGTTAGGCGGCGGTTGAGGAAAGAAGCCCGTATACAGGTAGTATACGGGCTTCTTTCGCTAAGTATGCTTGTTTGACAAATTGATTGCTCGCAAATTGATTGCTCGCAAACTTATTGCTCGGTGAGGACATAGACCTCGATTTGGCGGCGGCCGAATTTTATCGCGTCGGACAGGTTTTCGTAATATAGGTCGATTTTCTCGCCCTTTATGCTTCCGCCGGTGTCGGCGGCGACGGCATAGCCATATCCTTCGACATACAATTTTGTGCCGAGCGGTATAACGGCGGGGTCAACGGCCACAACGCCCTTTTTTACGAGCATTCCCGAAGCTGTAACGCCGTAACCCGGGTCGCCGGGGTTTTTGCCGGTCGATTCATAGCCGGCCGTATAGGCGGACGCGTTCATAATGTAGCGTTTCACGTACTGCATCTCGCTGTCTTTCACGGTCAGGACGGGGGATGGCGCGTCCTTAACGCCTTGCCTTATAACGCGGTTTACAGGCGCTTTTATCGATGACTCTTTCAGCACGGACGTTTCGGTCGCGCCGCTTGACCATTTAGTCACCATAGCGACGACCTCTTTGAGTCCGGGTTCGCCCTCTTTTTCAACGACGATTTTCCCCCTCTCGAGACTGTCGTCGGCGTTGAACGTCGTACTGAAAGGTATTTCCTCTTTTTTGACTATCTTTGACTGAGTAAAGCCGGTAAGCGTTATTTTGCGGTCGTTTTTAACTATTTCAGTTAAATCGCCGTCATACTTGTAATTTTTATCCGTTTGCTTTTCCAGACCTGCTATAAACGCCCCTACGCTTATAAGGCCGGGTATGTTCCGCTTTTCAGATTTCCCGTCGATTATAAGCTCAATATCGACGCCGCGGACTATTTTGATGTCCGTTACGTAATTTTCAATGATTTCTTCGTTCAGCGAAGGGGTCACCGCATCGTTTTCGCCGATTGTCACGCCCGATTCCTTTAAAAACTCTCCAACCGTTTCCGCTCGCGTAATATAGTTTTGTTTAACGCCGTTGTCAGTGACTGTTACGTCGCGTGGTTTTGACGCCGCGACGGCGGCGCCCGACATGACCGTTAGGAACACAACAGCCAAAAGGACGCCTTTGAAGCATTTCCTCATTGTTAAGATCCTCCTTAATGGACGGCGCGTAACATTTAGTAATAAAAACTTCAAAAATGTTACGTTTACGCCCGGCGCGAAAATCATATGCTTTTAATTAAGCTTTAGCTTCTGAAAGCCATTATATGTCATAAATGTAATTTTATGCGAAAACCCTTTGGTAAATTCAGGAATCGCATTTTTTATGACATTTTGAATGGAATTCGCGTAAGAAGAATGTTAAGCGTAAGCTTATAAATTTAAAGGAATTTACACCTAATGCCAATAATAAAATTTATTTCCGCTAACATTCTCTGTAAAGAGAGTAACATATTCGTAACAAATTTTCAACAACTATTTTATCGCGAACAATTTCAGCGCGTTTTCAGTAGTGATTCTGGCGATTTCCTCCGGTTCGATTTGTCTAATTCGCGCAATTTCAGCGCAAATATAGCTTAGATTTTGTGAATCATTTCGCAGGCCGCGTTTTTGCTGAGGGGTAAGGTACGGGCAATCGGTCTCCAGCAATATTCTGTCAATCGGGACGGTTTCCACAGCTTCCTTTAGTTTTTTAGCGTTCGGAAAAGTCACGACGCCGCCGACGCCTATGTGAAAACCCAATTTCACGTAGTCTTGCGCCAACTGAGCGCCGCCGGAAAAGCAGTGTATCACGCCTTTTCTCACGCCGCTTTCGACTATGGCGTCGAATGTGTCGGAGGCGGCGTCGCGGCTGTGTACGGCGACGGGCAGCCCCGCGCTCGACGCTACGGCCAAAAGCCGCTTAAAAACGCGCTTTTGAACGTCTTTGGGCGGCCCGTCATCATAGTGATAGTCAAGGCCGATTTCCCCGACCGCGACGACTTTTTCCGAAGAACAAAGCTTTTTTACGCTTTCTATGTCGGCGTCTGACGCCGTAAGCGCCTCCGAAGGGTGAACTCCTACGGCGGCGTATATAAATCCGTGTTTTTCCGCGAATTCCACACTCTTAAAGCTTGTCCGCAAGTCAACGCTTACGTTTATCACATAATCCACGCCGGCTTTTGGCAAAGTCTCAAACAGTTCATTCCTGTCAGCGTCATAACGCCTGTCGTCGTAGTGCGCGTGCGTATCAAAATACATATGGACCTCCGATCACGAAAGTTCAGAAATTAACGCTAATTCCTTTTTTATATCGATTCTAGGAAATAATATATCGCCTTTTGTGATACGGATATTTTTGTGTAAAACGCCGAAAGTTTCTATACTTGTCCATGAACGCGAATTTTCGTCGTTTATGCCGAGCTGACGCCAAATGTGTCCGGGGGTTCGCGGCATAAACGGGCTTATGAGCATGGAAACAATGCGAAGTCCCTCCGCTAATACATACATGACCCCGGCCAGCTCCGCTTTTTTGCTTTCATCTTTCACAAGCGCCCACGGCTCGTTTTCGTCCGCGTATTTATTCAGACGGCGTATAAATTTCCAAATGACCGCGAGCGCGTCGTGGAACATATATTTATCCATAAATTCCGCGGTTCTGGAAACGGTCACTCCGGCCATTTCCTCAATCTGACCGTCAAACGGGGAGGAGCGCTGATCTTCCGGCAGCGCGCCGCCGAAATACTTATCTATCATGCCGACTGTACGTGAGAGCAAATTCCCCAAGTCGTTCGCGAGATCGGAATTTATCCTGTTTAACAGCGCCTCGTTTGAAAACGCGCCGTCTTGGCCGAAAGAGAATTCACGCAAAATGAAGTAGCGCACGGCGTCCAACCCGTAACGCTCGACCAGCGTTTTAGGATCCACCACATTGCCTTTTGATTTTGACATCTTGCTGTCGTCTATAGTGATCCAACCGTGACCGAAAACGCCTTTCGGAAGCGGAAGGTCCAGCGCCATCAGCATTATGGGCCATATTACGGCGTGAAATCGGACGATCTCCTTCGCCATAAGATGTATGTCAGCGGGCCAATATTTTCTGAAAAGGGTTTCGTCGCTTCCGCCGTAGCCCAGCGCCGTTATATAGTTTGAAAGCGCGTCTATCCACACATAAACGACATGTCCGGGGTCGAAGTCCACTGGTATTCCCCACGTAAACGACGTGCGCGAAACGCAGAGATCTTCCAGACCAGGTTTTAAAAAATTATTCACCATCTCGTTTTTTCGCGAAAGCGGCAATATGAAGTCTGGGTTTTCGTCCCAAAACCGTTCAAGCCGTTTTTGGTACTTAGATATCCTAAAAAAATAGCTTTCTTCCTTTACTTTTTCTACGCCTCGCGAACAGTCCGGACATTTGCCGTCAACAAGCTGACGTTCAGTGAAGAACGTCTCGCATTCCGTGCAGTACCAATCTTCATATACGCTTTTATAGATGTCGCCCTTTTCGTACAATAGCCTGAAAATCTTTTGTACGCCCTTTATATGGTAATCGTCGCTTGTGCGTATGAAGATGTCATAATCTATTTCCATAAGCCGCCAAAGCTCTTTTATGCCGTCCACGATTTCGTCCACGTATTTTTGCGGCGTTTTGCCGTTTTTCGCGGCGACGCGCTCAATCTTTTGACCGTGGTCGTCCGTGCCGGTGACAAACATAACGTCGTAACCGCGAAGCTTTTTATATCGCGCCAGGGTGTCGGCGGCGACCGTCGTATAGGAATGGCCAATGTGCAGACGGTCGCTTGGGTAGTAAATAGGCGTCGTTAAGTAAAATTTATCCTCCATTTTTTTCAGTTCCTTTCTCAGAAGTCTTTATAACGCTAAACTCAGTCTAAATTATAACCGCCGCTATGTTTTAAACGGAGTTCAGTATAAACGCGGTCTTTAATAAAAAAAATAACCTCATAGCGTTACCGTATTATAATAGCTTTTTTAGGAAAATGCAAAACATTACCGTTTCACCGCGCCGCGTCTTTACGAGCATACGATCGCTGACTGATTTTCTGACAAAAAACGTCGTAAATCGCGGCGGCAAGTAACGTTGACGCCGGTTTTCGAATATGTTATAAATAGGCGTGTGAAATCGCGCCATATCAGTGTGAACCGGAGGTTAACGGCTTATGGAAAACTCCGACGAGCGATTTGCTGTAACCGTATCTAAAAACGCCATAGCGATAAACTCCACGCTTTCGATATTGAAGCTGTCAGCGGGCGTCTTAGGTCATTCATCCGCTATGATTTCGGACGCGGTCCATACGTTTTCGGATACGCTTAGCACTATCATCGTAATTATAGGCGTAAAGCTCGCCAACAAGGAGTCGGACAAGGAACATCCATACGGGCATGAGCGGTTCGAGTGCGTCGCGGCTATCATTTTAGCCGCCGTGTTGTTTATGACTGGCGTCGGCATAGGCGTCGACGGCGTCAAAAAGATCTTTTTCACCAAGCTTGCCGCGGACGGCGCGGCGAATCCCGGCCTAATCGCGCTTGCCGCGGCGGTTTTGTCAATAGCCGTAAAGGAAGCGATGTACAGGTATACGAAGTTCGCCGCGAAAAAAATTGACTCAGGGGCGCTTATGGCGGACGCATGGCACCATCGTTCCGACGCGCTTTCTTCAATCGGCAGTTTTATAGGCATACTTGGCGCGAAATTGGGCTTCGCGTTTTTTGACCCTTTGGCCGGGATAGTAATATGCTTGTTCATATTAAAGACGGCCGTCGATATATTTATGGACGCTGTCGGAAAGATGACCGACAGGTCGTGTCCGGAACTGATGACCGACGAAATACGCGGCGTAATATTGACGCAGAACGGCGTGATAGGGATTGATCAGATAAGAACTCGCGCGTTTGGCAACAAGGTATATATGGATTTGGAGATAAGCGCCAATGAAAACGTGAATTTGCGCGACGCGCACGAAATAGCGCATCGCGTGCATGATATAATAGAACGGCGGTTCCCGAAAGTTAAGCATTGCATGGTACATGTGAATCCTGTAGCTGCGGATGACTCTAAGCTAGATTAGTCAAGCGCCGTTTTCGAAGTAAGGACTCGTCAAACAATATCTTGATGTTTTTCACTTGCCCTTTCGTCGTCAGGCCGCGTTATCGTCGGTCGCCATACCGCTCCGGGCATGTCTCCTTCCTCCGCCTTGCCTGACGACGAAATCGCGGCGTGAAATTCCATCAATTTATTGTTTGACGAATCCTAAGCTTCCGCGCCCGCTGTCAGCGGCTATGTTTTTTTCCGGGAACGAAGTTCCCGGCGAAAGTTTTTATCCAACTTTTTTCAAAAAGTTGGCGGGTGTGGGCGGCGCCCACGGTCTTAAATTCGGGCGGCGCCCACGATTTTAACGCCTTGACGCTTGCTATCGGCGCCCTCGAAGAAAAAACGAATGAAAAGCGGGGATCTTATGAAAGTGAAGCTGGAAACTTTACGCGTGAGGATGGGGCGCGAAGGCGTAGATGTTTGCATCGTGACGAAGTTTGACCGACATCAAAGCGAGAACGCTTCGGAGCGATGGAATCGCGTGAAGGAATTGACAGGCTTTACGGGTTCGGCCGGCGTGGCCGTAGTAACGATGGAAAAGGCTGGGCTTTGGACGGATGGCCGGTATTACGAACAGGCCGAACGCGAAGCTCCATTTTTTACGCTCCATAAAGCGGCGGAACAAGGCGCGGAGGACTATATATCATTCGCGGTCAACGAAACTCCGGCGAATGGCGCGGCGGCGTTCGATGGCCGGACGTTTCACGCGTCGGAGGCGAAATCGCTGGAGCGCAAACTTTCGCTTAAAAACGCGCGTATTGTTTGCGACTTTGATCCTGGCGCCGATCCGGACACTGGCGAAGCGCGAAATAATGAGGATTGCGCTTTAAACGCGAAGCTTTTTGATTTCAGCGTTGAGTTTTGCGGCGAAAGCCGCGTGGAAAAAATCATGAAATTGCGCCGGATGTGTAAAGAGAACGATGTGGATGTTTATGTTTTGGCGTCGCTTGACGATATAGCCTGGCTGTTTAACCTGAGAGGAACGGACGCGCCGACATTCGAGGCGTTCGCGCTTATTTACGCCGATGAAACGCTTTTGTTCGCGCCGTCGGAAAAAGCGCGGGACGTTAAGGACACGCTGTCGAAAGACGGCGTTACGCTTAGGGATTATGATGAGTTCACGCGGTTTTTATCTGACGCGCCTAAAAACGGGGCGCGGGCGCGGGTGAACATGGACGTTTTGAGCTATCGGGACTATTTGGCTATGGATGGTTTTTCCATCGTCGAGGAAACGGACGATTATACGGCTTTGATGAAAGCCGTCAAAAATGATACGGAGCTTTCGAATTTGGAAAAAGCGCACGAGCGCGACGGCGCCGCGGTGGCCAGGCTCATAAAGTGGGTAAAAGAGAACGCGGGAAACGGAATTACGGAAGCGGACGTAGTTGACAAGGCGCTTGAGTTGCGCCGGCGATGCGAGAATTTTCACTCTGAGAGCTTTCCGACGATAGCCGCGTATATGGCGAACGCCGCCATGATGCATTACAGTCCCGTAAAAGGCGACTGCGCTACGTTAAAGCCGGAAGGGACGCTGCTGATTGACAGCGGCGGGCATTATTACGACGGCACAACCGACATTACGCGCACTATAGCGCTCGGGGAAATTTCGCCGCGGGAACGCCGCGACTTTACGCTTACGCTGATAGCGCACATTGAAATGGCTTGCGCGACGTTTTTAAGCGGCGCGACAGGCGCTTGCCTTGACGCTTTCGCCAGAAGGGTAATGTGGGAAAATTTTATAGACTATAAAAGCGGCACAGGTCATGGGATCGGTTTTTTTCTGAATGTGCACGAAGGCCCGCAAAGGCTTTCCATCACGAAAAGCGACGCGGTTTTTCAGAACAACATGCTTGTCACGAACGAACCCGGCATATACAGGCGCGGATCGCACGGCGTTCGTACGGAAAACGTCATGCGCGTAACGTCGCGCGCGACGAACGAATTCGGCGAATTTTTAGCGTTCGAGACTATTTCTTATTGCCCGATAGACGTTTCGGCGATTTGCGCGGATATGTTGTCGGACAAACATAGAAGATGGCTTAACGAATATCATAAAACCGTCAGGGAAAAGCTTTCGCCGTTTATGAACGAGGATGAGAAGCGTTGGCTTTGTGAGCAAACGAAGGAGATTTGAGATAATTCGATGAAAAAGGAGAGGTAAGCGTTGAAAAAGATAACGTTTGTTACGCGAGTGACGGCGTTTTGCGCGGCGGCGTTTTGCGCGGCGGCGTTTTGCGCCTGTTCCGGTGAAGCCGTGAAAGACGACGAAGCGGCGGACGAAGTTGAAATGGCTGACGAGGAAAAGGTCCGTTATAAATTCCAGTTGTTGCCTGTCGAAAAAGAAGCTTATGACGAGTACGCGGAAAAATTGGACGCGTCGATTTTAGAAGGTATGTCAATGACGTCCGTCGCGAAAATATTCATACAATCCTGTGTGGATAAAAACGTGCCGGCGGAATATAACTTGTACCATCCGGATACGGTTCCGTATACGCTTGAGGAGTACATCGAGCTTAATGAAACCGATGGCAGACCGGAGGGGCTGAACAGACGGCTTATGTTTTTGGACACGTCCTTCGCGGCCATAGACGGAGCCGATGTAAAACACGTGTCTCAGGATACGGCGTCGATAAATTTTAAGTCGCAGTCCGGCGAAAATATAGCCATTATATTCAAGGCGAACGAAAACGGTCCTTGGCTCTTGGAGTTTGGTCAATTTGAGCGAAATCCGGAGTCAAACGGAACCTGAAAAATTCGCTTATTTAGTGAAAAGATTTACAAAATGACGGATTGGCGGCGAATTCGCCGCCATAAAAATGCCTTTAACGCGTACCACGGGGGCTTATTATGCAAAAAGCGACGGTGGACGCGATAAGATCCGGCAAGCGCGATATCCCCCATAATTCACAATTTATCCGTGATATTTAGCGAATATTTTTAATATTATCAACAAACATACAATATTGAACAATTTTCGTATTGCGCGTTTGAGAATTATGTGTTAAACTGGTCACGTAAGAAAATTAAGAGAGTTTTGTAAGAAAGTCGTTCTTGACAAAGCGGTCGAATGGCGTTTTGACGCTTAATATTTTTAAGCGTTAAGTAAAGAGGCCGCTATTATATTGCGTATCGAATTCGGAGCATCTGGTGATTACATAGGTTTTTACTGGTTTATTCCAGTAGCGACATCGGTTGAACAATTATGCCGTTGAGCGATATCCTTATTAGTTAAGCGCTTTTGAGTTAATATGTTTGGAAGGCTTTGACGAATGAGGTGCGTTAGACGTTTTTACTAGAAAGGGGCATAGCATGTATCTATTCGAAATGATAATCAAATTATTTAACTTTATTCTGGATTTATTTTTTGGTTTATCGTTGAATGATTTTACGGTTAAAGCCATTTAACAAAACCTATAGTTGGGTTTCGCGAAGATTGAACGCTTGTTTTGCTTTAATGGCGGAGGTTCCGTTTTTTAGGCGCGCCGTTTATTATGAAAAAAGCGTGCAAGTGACGCTGTAAATATTTAAGGAGGTGGTCGGAAAGATAATGGCGCATCGTAAGCGTAGCGTTTAACGCCTTAACATGGAAAATCCGTGACCATCTAATTTATGTATTTATAAGTACGTCTGAAAATTATTTGTCGATGGATACGGCATAGCGCGGGCAGGCGTTTTTGAGCGGTCACGCGCGCCATAACTTAATGAAAATTTTTAGGGAAGGAGGATTCATATAATGACGGCTTTGCTTGACATTATCGCCAATATATTTCGGCTTATTCTTCAGATTTTAAATCTTGTGCTCGGCACAAATTTGTCGCTTTCGACAGGCGTCGCAGTATAGTGACTTATAAATGAATTTACATATGTTTAGTATAAAGCGCGTTTTTAATTTTAGACGCGTAGCGTAATAAGCGCGATAAAACGAGATTCGCGTTTTATGAGCATTGAGATCCGCTAGTGGGAAATATAGCGTCTAAGGGGGAGTTTAAATTATGTTAGCTGACTTTATCACTAAATTAATGAACATGGTGTTAGAATTTTTAAACACTCTTTTCGGAACAACGTTTGTATTTAATTTGATTTAATTTGCGAGATTTTGAGTGTGAGAACTCGCTTAGCCTAAGAACCATAAATCCAACATAATAAGGAGAATGAATTAGATGACATTTATTGGAGATCTTATTGCAAAAATATTGACCTTTGTTTTACAAATCCTTAACATGCTTTTTGGTACAACCTTGAGCGTTGTAAACAACGTAGCCGTCTAGTTTTTCGGACGCTGTAAATATTTAGACATCCTTAGAAGTCTATGTTTCCTAAAGTGATAATCATGTTTTGCGCGGACGAGAAAAGTTGATTTTCTCGATACGCGCGATGACGTCTCTAGCTTCTTTCGTTTCGCGTTGACGAATAACGTTCGTTGGCGCGGAAAGGGTTAGAGACGTCTTATAATATGTGAATGTGATTGTAATGGGGCATATGATTTTCGTGAGGCGTTTTCAATAACAGTTCAATTATGGCGTTCGTACAAATTCTGGCGTACGATCAAGGAACCTTTGTGGCATAATTGAAGCCGAAGTTTATTCGGCGGGTTTTTATAAACGTCATAATCAACAACTGCCGATATCGCTTGTCGGCGGTTTTTTTTATCGCGTTCTATCAAGTCGTTTTAATATATTGACTCGTTCAGATTCGTATGCTAACATATCTATGCTGAAATGACACGGCGGTTTTAACTTTAATAAAGCGAGAGAAGAACTGTTAGAAGCCGGTTTATGGTCGAAGGCGAAAGACTGTTTTCAGGAAGGGAAGAACAGTATGTGGGTGTTATTCTCCGTTTTGACGGCGCTGGCGTGGGGCGCCTCAGAAACGATCTTTAAACGTTCGTCCGAAGGCGACGAACGCAGCGTGGTTCGCCTTTTAGCTTACAACGGCGTCGTGTACGGCGTAAGCGGCGTAATATACATGATTATAAATTACGTCGTGACGGGCGTTTCGTTCGAGGTTTCAAGCATAGCTAAATACGCGCCCATAGCGGCGACGTACATTTTGTCCATGTTTTTTTACTATAACGCTATGTCGCGCGCCAAAATATCCATAGTGTCGCCCATAGTGAATACATCGTGCATAGTCACGGCGGCGCTTGGCGTGATAATTTTGCGTCAGCGGCCTAGCGTTGTTCAAATCGCCGCGATAGCGGCCATTATCGTTTCGATAGTCGTTCTATCGCTTGCGGAGGGGCGCGCGGCGGATAAGGAACAGGGTTTGACAGGTAACTCCAAGGCGATGTTTATTACGGGGCTTATTTTCGCGTTCGGCTATTTCGTCTTTGACGGCGTGGCGTCATTTATGGACGATTATACGCTTGACGAGGCGCTGAGCGAGTTTGACGTTATCGTGGCTTACGCTTTAATATATCTGGCCGTAGGGATCTTTTGTCTCATATACTTAAAGATTACGGATAAAGACTATAGGTTCAGCTTTGACAGGCTCAAATTCATAGGCACGTTGTTTGAAACGTCAGGTCAATATACGTTCGTGTTCGCGCTGGGGTCCGGCATGTCATCCGTCGTTTCGCCATTTATAGCGTCGTACAGCGCGGTGACTATAGTCTTGTCCAGGATATTTTTGAAGGAAAAGCTGAAAAAGGAACAATACATATGCGTGGCCGTCATTGTAGCCGGTCTGGTCGCTCTTTCGGCGGAATGAGCCGAACCCCTCTCCCGTTTATTAGGCGAGCGGCGAGAGGGGGGGGGCGAAAACGGGGCGACGTTTCCATGAAAAAGACTTATCACTATCCAACGTATTCGCTTAGAAGCTGTTCGGCGCCGCTTCTGTCAACGTCCTGAGTGAGAATTAATTCGGAAATGATTATTTGTTTTGACGTTGAGAGCATCTTTTTTTCAGCCGACGAAAGACCTTTTTCACGCTCTCGATATAAAAGATTTCGGAAGACGACGGCCACTTCGAACAGATTGCCGGATTTAATTTTTTCCAAGTTCTCTTTGTAGCGTAAATTCCAGTTTTCCGGCATGTCAATGGGCTTGTCCATTATGCTTCTCATTATGCCAATAACTTTTTCCTTTTCATATACTTCGCGTATGCCGACATATTCCGCCTTTTTGGCCGGCACCTTTATCTTTAGATTGCCGGTCGGTATAAACATCACGTAATAAGTCTGAGACGCTCCGTCCACCTCAAGTTGTTCCAAATCTTCTATTACTCCGGCGCCGTACAAGGGGTATACGATTTTATCGCCAACGCTAAACAAGCTGATCACTCCTATTATCAAATCCGTGTCTATCCGCGCGCATTGTCAGCGCAACTTAAACTTAGAATGACCATATTATAACATACCTTAAAAGGAAAATGCCACAAAAAAATAATAATTATTGTACGCATCCCTAGTATTAGCGGTCAATCGAACAATTATACGGATACGACGGCATAATTTAGATTGTCAGCGATCAGGTCGATTTACCGTAATTTATGCGTTTCAGTTGCAAAAGTCTGTTCAAGATCTCCATTTCGCGTCTTTTCGGCTTATTAAACCTGTACCGAACCCTGACTTCGGCCTCCGCGCGTCGTTCACGCCTACGCGTTTGGCGAAAAATCATCGCAAAAAATCCGCTGAAAGCTAGATCTTGAACAGGCTCTAAAATCGCTAACGTCTTTGCATTTAAAGCCGTTTATGGTATAATAATGATAGTAGCGGATGTTATACTGAATTCAGTTTAAACCATGATCATCCGAACGGTCTTTTTCGCGCCTAGTCCAACGCGAAAAGTCTTCGCTCGGCTTGCTATGTTTCAAACTGAGGTCAGTATTAAAGCGTATGCGGCGCGCTTGTCTTTTTAGTTGACAGGCCCGAGGAGTGAATCCTTTTGAGCTATATTATCACGACGCTTTTAAACATATTATTTTTTGTAAACATATTCATATCAGTAATAATAGTTCTGGCGGAGCGTAAAAACGCGGCCGTTACCTGGGCGTGGCTGATGGTCGCGCTCATTGTGCCGTATTTTGGGTTTATAATATACATGGCGTTTGGTTTTGACGGCCGCAGACACAAAGCTTTTAACGTCAAGGCGAAAATGGACGAGCGCATATATGATGAATTCTTCAATATGAAGATGCAAGATTCCGACTTTGTAAAAAAACGGTCCGGCGTTATGGACCGTAGCGGCGTAATAGACATAAAAGACGCGCGATACCTTGATGAAGTCGTATATCTGAACCATATATCCGGAAACGCCGAATATAGCGAGGACAATGAAATCGGCGTATTTTTCGAGGGAGAGGAAAAGTTCGAATCCCTTGTAGAAGACATACGCGCCGCTAAAGATTACATTCATATGCAATATTATATCGTGCGAAACGACGCGTTATCGCGTGAAATAATGAAAGAACTCGCGCGCAAGGCCGCGGAAGGCTTGGAAGTAAGGTTTTTGTTTGATGGCATGGGTTGCGTGTTGACGCCTAAAAAGCTGTTTAAGCCGCTCACGGACGCAGGCGGCCAAGCGGCGGTTTTTCTTCCGCCTCATTTCGTACGGCTTAACTATCGAAATCATCGTAAGATAGCCGTTATAGACGGACATATAGGGTACATCGGAGGGTTGAATATTGGCAGCGAATATTTAGGGCGCTCCAAACGGTTCGGACACTGGAGAGACGCCCATATAAAGATAGATGGCGAAGCGGTTCATTACATGGAAACGCGTTTTATGATGGATTGGAACTTTTCTTCGGGCAATAGCGCGAATATCGGCGCGCCTTGGAAACGGCGAAAACTTGCGCCGTTTCCCGCGCCCAAAAAGGCGACGCTGAAACGCGAAGGGTCAGGCGTAAGAGGCGAACGTTCCGCGGGAGATAAAATGCCGTTTAATTCGGGTTATTATCCGCGTATACAAAAAAAGGCGTTTAGCGTAGGCGCGCAAATTGTCTCCAGCGGGCCGGATACGAAATGGCCCGCTGTACAGTACGCTTATGAAAAGATGATACTTAAAGCGTACAAGAGCGTCTATGTGCAAACGCCTTATTTTATCCCCGGCGACAGCGTGATGGACGCGCTGCGCGTGGCCGCGTTGTCCGGGGTGGATGTGCGCATTATGATTCCGGCGCGTCCTGACCATCCGTTCGTATATTGGGCGGGCTTATCCTATTTGAGCGAATTGCTCGACGCCGGCGCTAAATGCTACCAATATGAAAACGGGTTTCTCCACAGTAAATTTATGGTCCTTGATTCGCTGGCGTCTTCCATAGGCACGTCAAACATGGACGTGCGCAGTTTCAGGCTGAATTTTGAAATAAACGCGTTCATATACAGCCATAGAATAGCCGCTGAACTGGAGGAGCGCTTCCTCAAAGACATAGACGACTGCACGGAAATTTCGCCTAAATGGTACGCCGGCAGAAGCCGGGTCACTAGGGCTAAAGAGGCCGTATCGCGCCTGTTGTCGCCCATCCTGTAAACCTTTGACGCGCCGTTTCATAAGCGTCCGCTTTTGACGGCGTTATATATGACCGCTCAAAGTTTACTGTTGATTTTGTCGCTATTTTTTGGTATAGTATGGGATGAGGTTTTAGCGTTAAGCGATTGGTTAAGTTCGTTTCGCTTTCGCGCAGGTTTTTCTTTAATGATAAATTCATACATTTCAGAGGAGCGAGCATGAAAAACGCTTTTGATGTCTTAGAAGAAAGAGGTTTTCTTGAGCAAGTTACTCATGAGGAAGAGATTCGCAACCTTCTCGCGAAGGAAAGCGTGACTTTTTATATAGGTTTTGACCCTACGGCGGACAGCCTTACGATAGGTCATTTTTTAACGTTGATGGCCATGTCTCATATGCAAAAGGCGGGTCATAGGCCCATAGCGCTAGTTGGCGGCGGTACCGGCATGGTCGGCGATCCGACGTTTAAGACGGATATGCGGCGCGTAATGCCGACCGATGAGATAGAAAAAAACGTTAGTAAAATAAAAAGACAATTTTCGCGGTTTATTGATTTTTCTGACGGAAAGGCGCTGCTCATTAATAACGCCGACTGGCTTTTAGATCTTAAGTATGTGCCGTTTATACGCGAATATGGGGCGCATTTCACCATTAGCAGGATGATAAACGCGGAATGTTACAAGTCTAGGCTTGATAAAGGACTTACGTTTTTCGAATTTAACTATATGCTGATGCAGTCGTATGATTTTCTGGAGCTTTTTCGCCGTTTCGGCTGCAAGATGCAACTTGGGGGCAGCGATCAATGGGCTAATATACTGGGCGGCGCGGAACTTATACGCCGCGTTGAGGGCGCTTCGGCTTATGGCGTTACGCTTAAGCTTTTGCAGACGAGTTCCGGGGAGAAAATGGGTAAAACCGCGAAGGGCGCGGTTTGGCTTGACGCGGAAAAAACATCCCCGTATGAGCTTTTTCAATATCTTCGTAATGTGGACGACGCCGACGTAGGCAAATGCCTTAGCTTGCTTACATTTTTGCCTATGGACGAAATAAATCGACTTAAAGCGCTTAAAGATGAAAAGATAAATGAAGCTAAAGAAATTTTGGCTTTTGAAACGACAAAGATTATCCACGATGAAGCTCAGGCGCTAAAGGCTCTTGACGCGTCGAGGGCGCTGTTTTCGGACGGCGCCGACGATGGCGCCGCGCCGACGACTGAGATATCGCGCGTTGAGGTATCGGACGGCATAGATGTGATAACGCTTTTGGAAAAAGCTCGTCTTATACCGACAAGAAGCGAGGGCAGACGGCTTGTAACGCAGGGCGGCGTTAAGATTAACGGTGAAAAGGTAAGCGATGTGACCGCTAAAATCTTCACCGGAGATTTTAAAGACGGTTCGCTCATAATAAAAAAAGGTAAGAAGGGGTTTCACAAGATAAAGCTTGTATAAGGAGAGCGACAAGGTTATGATTATATGGGTTAAGGATTTCGGCAGGACAAAAGGCGGTGAGCTGGTAAGCCTTTATACGCTTGAAAATTCTAAACGCACGCGCGTACAGGCGATAAATTACGGAGCCGCCGTAGTTTCGGCGGTTGTCCCTAAAAGGGATGAGAGCTTTGTAGACATAGTTTTGGGGTATGACGACATAGGGTCGTATGAAAACCAAAAATCGCGCATAGGTGCTGTTGTGGGACGCGCGGCTAATCGCGTCAAAAACGGCGAAGTCGTTTTGGATGCGACCAAATACGCATTGACGGCCAACGATGGCGCCGACCACGAGCTAGGCGGAGCGGAAGGCTTTGATAAAAAGATATGGTCGGCGGAGGTACTGGATGGAGCGCTCGTCATGTCTTGCGTAAGTCCCGACGGTGATGAAGGTTATCCCGGGACGCTTCAGGCGTCGGTAAAGTATTATTTGGATGACGACGACGCGTTTACCGTGAGCTATGAGGCGCAAACGGATAAAACTACGCTGTGCAATATGTCCAATCGTCTGTTTTTTAACTTAGACGGTCATGATTCCGATGCGATAAATGACCAGCGAATAGCGATCGACGTCGGAAGTCTCATTTCGTTAAACGACGGACTGTCATTGACTGGCGGGCTGAGCGATTTTAAAACGTTAAATATAGCGGAGCCTCAAGACGGATCCGTAAAAAAAGTCGCGTGCGCTTATTCGCCGGCCAGCGGCGTAGAATTGATCATCAGCTCGAACATGCCTGGCGTCAGTCTTTATGACGGCCTGGATATCGAAGACAGCTCGGTCGGAAAAAACGGCGCCGTTTATAATAAGCGCGGAGGTTTCTGCTTGGCTCCGCAGTATTTATCGTTGGATCAATGCGTTTTGACGAGCGACAAAACATATAAAAGCGAGATTGTCTACCATTTTTCCGTAATTAAGTGACATGTCATGAAGCGGTTTCAGAAAGCCTGATTAAACGCCGCGATAATGATAGTTATGGAAGACGAACGACAAAACATATCACGGCGAAACCGTTCGCCGCTTTTCGAACGCGTTAAATATTAAATAAAAGAAAGCTCTGATTGGTCCGCGATGGGCGGCGCTTATCAGGGCTTTCTTTTATTTTGAGCTGCGATAAATCCTTTGTAATTAGCCATTGCCATAAAAAAACGCTAATGGCGAATCCGTTTCGCGCCTATAATATATTAGAATTAAGTTTGAGACATAGCCAAATCAGGCAAGGATTTTTTCGCGTCGAGCGAGGCTTCGCGACAAAGCCAGGCGTGAAAATATTGTTCGGATGATTATGGTTTAGACTGAATTCAGTGTTAAGAGCCTGTTCAAGATCTCCATTTCGCGTCTTTTCGGCTTATTAGACCTGTCCAGAAACCTGATTCCGGCGTCCGCGCGGTGAATTTTCCGCAACGTGGCGTCAGTGAGATCTTGAACAGGCCCTAAGAAAGAAAGCGTTTCGCGGCGGCTCAGGTTCCGCCGAAAGAAGGTGCAATGGGCGGCTAGGGGAGGATTTTTAATATGTTGGACAATGTGGATTTGACCTTAGACAATATCATCGAAAATTATATATATGATTCGGAGCAAGCGCGCTGGCGCGTAATGATTATGGACGAGGATCCGCATGCGCACAGCGACACAAAAAGTATGTTCAACGGTTTCTCGTTCATGGGGCGCGGGATAACGTGGGTTGACGCTTATTCGCTTTTAGAGACCCAAAAAATCTTGGAACGCGATCATGAATTCGCGTTGCTGTTTTTAAATATAAGCCATAACAGTGAAAAGGAAACGCTTTCTTTAATAGCGTGGTTCAGAGGAAACGACATAAACAAATGCACTCGAATAATCTTGCGCACAAACCATATGAACGGCCTGTCCTCTCAAAAGATCATATTGAAATATGACATACATGACTTTAGAGCGACGCCGGAACCGAGCGAGTCCAGGTTGTTTACGACCACCGTGGCGGCTTTGCGGGCGTATGACGACATACGGAATTTGGAAAGGACGCTGCATGGGCTTGAGTCTATAATAAAATCATCGTCGGCGGTTTTTTCGATGAGTTCAATTGACGAATACGCCGCCGATGTTTTAAAGAAAATAGGGTCCGTCTTACGCGTGAATGTTTCAGGAGTGATATGCGCGCGTGAGCGGGACGGCGAATGGGAGATAATCGCGCGGCAAGGGGAATTGACAGCTTGCGTTGAACGCGTATTTGAGGCGTTATCATCGGAAAAATCGGAAGATCCGCGATGCGTCGTAAAGACGTTTATCCATAGCGCTGATATGCGTTACGCCATGTATTTGGAGCCGGAGCGCCAGTTAACTGATGTGCAGGTTAAGCTGTTGAATATGTTTTGCAACAACGCGTCCGTAATAATGAGCAATATCACTTTATATGAAAGCCTTTCGCGTTCGCATAAAGCCACTGTAATGAGCCTCGCGCAGGTCACGGAGTTTCGCGACAAGAGCACGGGGATGCACACGTCTCGTATATCGAACGCGGTCGAAACATTGGCGAAGGAACTGTTTGAGCGCGGCATATACCCTGACGAGATAGACGAGAAGCTTATTTCGGCTATAGGCATGGCGGCCATACTCCACGATGTAGGCAAGATAGCGGTGCCTGATCATGTGCTTTTTAAGCCTGGTCCGCTTACCTCTGATGAACTAGAGATAATACGGAAACATTCGAGTACCGGGGCTGAGCTTCTTCAATCCACTATAGACCGAAGTAAAGAGAACGTTGAATATCTTGAAATAGGCAAACAAATAGCGCTTTATCACCATGAGCGATGGGACGGAAAGGGATACCCCAAAGGGCTTAAGGGGCGCGAAATACCTGTCGCCGCGCGTATAACGGCTATAGTGGATGTGTTTGACGCGCTTGTGCATAAAAGATGCTATAAAGAAGCTATGCCTTTCGAAGAAGCGCTCGATATAATAAAAAACGGTAGAGAAACGAGTTTCGATCCGCAAATAGCGGATATATTTTTGGATATTTACGATAAGTTTTATACGAGGCAAAACAGAGAAAATAAGGAAATGAAGCCGGCGCGTTCACACTTTTAGCCGTCCGGCCTTTGCGTAAATATGCCCCGGCTTATACGCGCGAAGGTTTGGATCGCCAGATAAAGCGTCACAACGCGCTCAACGCGGCCACGCATTCGATATGCTTCGTCTGCGGGAAGCAGTCCACCGGCTGAAGCGCCGACAGTTTGTATCGCCGGCTCAATGTCTTTATATCTCGCGCCATCGTAATGGGATCGCACGATATATATATTATTTTGTGCGCCGATGTCTTTAAAAGCGCGTTAATAAGGCTTTCGGAGCAACCTTTTCTTGGCGGGTCAACGATTATCACGTCAGGCGCGTCTATCTTCGGCAACTCGTCCTCCGCCGGTCCTAGAATGAACTCAAAAGCGTTCGAGGCGCCGTTTAAAAGGGCGTTTTTTCGCGCGTCGTCAACGGATGACTTCTCAATCTCTATGCCGTATATCTTTTTAGCGTGACGGGCGATAAAAAGCGCCGCCGACCCTATGCCGCAATACAAGTCCGCCACAATGTCAGAGTCTTTGATTTCGGCCAGCTCGGCGGCTTTCGCGTAAAGTCGCGTCGTTTGTTCATTGTTGACTTGATAAAAGGAGGACGGCGAAACCTGAAAACGCACGCAACCTATAAAATCGTCAATATACGGCTTTCCGCTGACAAGCCGCGTTTCTCCGTCTATTATCACGTTGTCGCGGCGTTTATTGACGTTTAGGAACAGACCGGAGACGCGCGCGTTCTTTTGAAGCGCGTCAGCGAGCAAGTCGGCTTTCGGCAAGGCGTCGCCATTTATAACTACGCATACGGAAGCGTCGCCTGTCGCGTCGGAAGTCCTTACCAGCGCGTGACGCACAAGTCCGGAAAAAGATCGTTCGTCGTAAGCGGGAATGTTATTTTCGCGCATATATTTTAGTATGACGGACAATATTTCGCCCGCTCTTCGGCTCTGTATCAGACAGTCGTCAACGGGAGTCACTTTATGACTGCGCTTGGAGTAGAACCCGGCGCCATGCGGCGTAATCGGGAATTGCGCTTTATTGCGGTAGCGCCACGGGCTTTCCATGCCAATTACGGGCGGGCATGCGACGTCCTTAACGCCGCCGACGCGCGCAAGTCCGTTTTGAACCTTTGAGCGTTTAAATTCGAGCTGACTGTCATAGCTCATGTGTTGCGAGTCGCAGCCGCCGCATTTTCCGAAAAAGGGACATTCAGGCTCCACGCGGTCTTTCGATGGCTCCAAAACGCTTATAAGCTCACCGCGCGCGTAGTTTTTCTTAACGTCAGCGACGCGGACGCGGACGGTTTCGCCTAATATGGCTCCGGGCACGAAAACCGCGAAGGAGTTCATGCGTCCTATGCCTTCGACATTCGAACCCATGCCTTCAATGGTGAGGGTCAGCAGCGCGTCTTTAACCGGCGGAGCCGTCTTTTCAGCGTTGTTCAACGTTTTATCACGGCTTTCTTATGTTGCGCTCCAACATGCGATGGTATTGAGACCACACGCCCTGTGAGCGATCGTTTTCTATAGTTTCCTCAAACATTTTGATTTTGGCGTCGGCGTTGTCGCAGCAATATAATATGAACGCCTCTATAGTTTTTGGCAGCTTGGGCGAACCGTACTCATATTCGCCGTGATGCGCCAACACACAGTGACGCAACAACGTTTTAACGTCGTTCGGAAACCCTTCTATCCGGTTCGCCGTTTTTTCGATTATGTCCGCGCCTATTATAAGGTGCCCCATAAGCTGACCGTCGTCCGTATAGTCGTTTTCCGGAAAGTCGGACAATTCGTAGATTTTGCCTATGTCGTGAAGTATGGCCCCGGCTATCAATATGTCTCTGTTCACAAATTTGTAACGGCCGCTCATAAAATCGCATATTTGCGTTACATTCAGCGTATGTTCTATAAGTCCGCCCATATAGCCGTGATGCAGGCTTTTAGCGGCGGAGCGGCGTTTGAAGGCTTCGGCCGCCGTTTTGTCCTCCACTAATATAAGCTCCATCATTTCTCGTATAAACGGGTCTTCGATGGAACGAATGTATTCTACGATAGCGTCGTATAACGCGTCTATGTTCTTGTCGGTGGACGGAACGTAATCCAGGGGGTCTATTTCGTTTGGCTCGCTTTTACGTACGCGGTTTATCTTAAGCTGAATCTCGTTTTGATACGTCAGAGCGATGCCGTTTATTTTTATATAGTCGTGTTCTTCGAAGCTTTGTATCTCGTTTGTAAGATCCCACACTTTAGCGTCGATGACTCCCGTTTTGTCCTGCAGCTTGAGCGATAGATACGTCTTGCCGGCGCGGGATTTCAAGCTTTGTTTCTGCTTGCAAAAATAATGCTCCGTCACGCGCTCGTCTTCTTTCAAGTCAGCTATATACCTCATTGCTACCTCCAGGCGTCTATTTTACAATAACAAAGCCGCGTTTAACCATATGGCGAAACGCGGCTTTTTCACGCCGCTAGCGACCGCAAGTCAGCCGTCGCTCAGGGCTTTTCTCACTAGCTCGCTGATCGTTTTCCCGTCAGCGCGTCCGGACGCTTTTTCCGCGACCAGCTTAATCGCTTTACCCATGTCCTTAACGGAGAGGGAACCGCTCTCTTTTATGGCTTCATCGACCAAGCGGCGCAACTCATCTTCCGTCAACGATTCCGGAAGATATGATTTTAATATGTCGATTTGTCTGTGAGCGTTGTCAACTAAATCCTGTCTGCCCGCCCGTTCGTAATCCGGCAAAACATCCAGCCGTTTCTGAACTTCTTTCGTTATTACGCGGATTACCCCAGGATCGTCAAGCTGGGTTTGGGAATCCTTTTCAATTTGCAACACGCCGGCGCGCACAATTTGTATAGTGTCTTTACGTAAGACGTCCTTTTCTTTCATAGACGCTTTCATGTCGCGCAACAGCGCGTCTTTTAATGAAAGGTCAGACATACGCAACCATCCTTACATATAATTCCCCCGGCTTTGCGGACGGGGGAATTTATAAGCTATTAGTAATATTTTCTTTTTCTGGCCGCTTCAGACTTTTTTTTACGTCTGACGCTCGGCTTGTCATAATGCTCCCTTTTACGAACCTCACCCATGATGCCTGCTTTAGCGCAAGACCTTTTAAAGCGGCGAAGAGCGCTGTCTAAAGATTCGTTTTCCTTTAACCTGACCTCCGACAAGAATTTCCCCTCCCTCCGACCGTTAGCGCGGCAAATGGCAGACATATTGAGAAGCGTATTTACATACTCTTTATCCGAATCAAAAAACGTTAAACATTATATTATTAAAACTATAGCTATCATACACAAGATTTTACGGTATGTCAATAGATAATGAAAAGTAACTGGCGGCTAAGCGAAACGCTGTGAAAAGCCAAGGGTCGCGCCGAGTTACGCTCACACGAAGGCGTACAATTTTTTCGTTATATATTTATTGTACAAGCCCATTAACGCGACGCCGTAAGCGAGCGTCGGCAAGGCGAGAAAAATAACCGTCTGGCCGGCGTAAGAGAAGACGTTGAGCGGGAGCGCTAAGCCTTCGACGACGGATACGCCGACGATGAGCCGCGCGTAATCGCCGGATTTCATCCGGAGCAGCTTAAATACTAGATGTCCGACGGCTATCCCCAGCCCGATCTCTCCAGCGATAAAAAAAACGACGCAAAAGAAGGCGATTATAAGCGCGATGGGGAACCCTATCACGCTCATAATGAAAAGGATGGTCAGTCCAGCTAAGAGAATGTGCGCCGCCGCGCCCGCTTTGACGGCGTTAAAGGGCTTGTCGATAAAAGCCGCGGCGCATTGCTCGAAGAATGATTTTCTAATGGGGAAAACGCAAAAACATATTGAAAAAAACAAGACGAACCGCAAAACGCCGAACATAAAGAGCGGTATGGAGTCGTCAACATAGCCGGAACCGCTTTTGCGAAGCGCTTTGAAGACATGCGACACGTTTAAATCGTCGCCGGTGAAGTAAGATGAGAACGATGTCGCGGAGACGGAGCCGCTTTTCGCGTCAACGCGCGAGAATATCGCCGTCATTTTGCCGTCAAAGCCGTTTTTGACCGCTGCGTCGCTAAATATTAACGTAATTTCGCCCGAACATTCGTCCAGCTCACAATCCGAAAACAACATGATCTTGCGTTCAAAGCGCTCTTTTTCGTATCTAAGCGCGACATAAAAAAACGGAGAGGAGTCGTTTGCGAACGCCGCGCCCGACGTTAAAAGAAACGTCAGAATAAGAGCCGGACAAAAAACAAGGATAAGTCGCGCGGGTTTTCTAGTCATTACGCCCCAGCTTGGCCGGTTTGACTCTTTTGTACAGTATATATCGCGTAAAGCCAAGCGCCAGAGCCGCGACCAAAAGCGTCGGCCGCGCGTTGGACAAATAGGGAGCGACGGCGGCGGCGGACGATGACATAAACGCTGTCGCGCCGGCCGAAAGCCGGTCAGCGAATATGGATACGGACGCCCATACGTCAATAAGGTTTAAAAAGCGCTCGTTTCCCGCTAGATAGTTTAGAAGAGGCTCTTTGTTCAAAAACAGTAAAACGCCGACGCCGATAAGCGCGGAAAAAACGCCGGAAGCGCAGCACATAAACGACTCGACGCGCGCTTGGACACTTTCGCGCGTAATGTCCAAAGCGGCTATTTTGGTCATTACGGCGTCATCGAAGCCGTCCGGAGCTTCCTCCAAACATTCCTGGTTAAAATCGGTCATCAGTCTGCCGTAAAGCTCAAGATCCTCACCGCAGGAGGGGCACTCGCCGGCATGGGCGCGCAAAAGCGCAAGCTCCTTTTCGGTCGCGCGACCGTCCATATATTTCATAATGATGCGGTTGGCGAAAGCGCAGCTTATATTACTCATCGATTCACCTCCTATATCTGTCCGGCGAGATTGTCGCGCAACATCTTTCTGCCTCGGAATATGCGGTTTTTAACCTTGGACAGAGGTTCGTCTATCACTTCGGATATCTCTTGGTATGACAAGCCGTGATGATGGTACAGCACGATAGGTATTTTATACATATCCGGCAAACCGTTTATGACCTTTGTTATAAGCGCTTTTTCTTCGCCGCGCATAAGCGACGACTCGGGAGATTCCTCGGCCTTAAAGCTTTTGTCGGCTTCTTCATGAGTCATATCGTCGAGCGAAACGGTCTCCATGCGTTTTTTGCGACGATAATCTATCACATGGTTAGTCGCTATGCGCATTATCCACGTGCTGAATTTAAAGTCGGGATAGTATTTATCTAAATTTTTGTATACCTTAATGAAAACGTCCTGCGCCAGGTCGTCGGCTTCATCTCTGTCGTTCACCATGCGCAGTATGACCGAGTATACAAGGTTTTTGTAACGTCCTACAAGGATAGCGAAACAATCCTCGTCGCCGTTAAGGCATTGCCGTATGACTTCGTAGTCGTTCAGCTCGCAAAGATTCATCTTGACGTATCCCTCTTCGTTTTTTGGCCGCTTCATGCCATGACGACCGTGAATAATAAATTATACGATAAAAGCCGCCGCGAAGTCTGATCGAAGTTTATAATAGATGACTATACAAACCGACCCCGAACCCCGCGCCGCGCATTTGCGCGGCTTCATGAAGCGATTGAATAGTCATATTATAATAACGCGATATACGCGCGAATAACTAGTCTTCGAACGACAGGAACGCGGTTTTTCTGTCGCGGCCGATCTTAGAGTTTGGGAAAATAGCCGCCGCGTTCGGTAAAAACTCTTTCGGATCCGTCAGCGCCGGGCTGAAATGAGTGAGCCAAAGCTCGCCCACGTTCGCGTCGCGCGCCACTCGAGCGGCTTCACTGAACAGCATATGCCGGCGCTCAACGGTTTTTTCATATTTGTCATCGTCGCCGTACAGGCCTTCACATATGAACAGGTCGGCGCCGCGCGCAAAATCCGCTAGCGCCGGGAAAGGACGGGAATCGGTGCAGTACGTTAGTTTTACGCTTTTACGCGCCGGACCCATAACCATGTCGCCGGTATATGTATTGCCTTCATATTCGGCGTAACCTTCTTTTTGCAGTTTTGACCAGAGGCGGACGGGTAAATTCAGGCTTTTGGCGCGTTCGACGTCAAATTTCCCCAGCCGCGGCGCTTCGAACGACCAGCCGAGACAAGGGATACGGTGCGCCATAGGCTGCGTGGAGACGTTAAAGCCGGAATAGGTAAAGCTGTCAGGCGCGTCCGCGGACATTTCCAAAAACCGCATGTCGAACGGCAGTTCGGGCGCTATCACGCATAAACCGCGGACGACGCGCTCCAAGCCGGGCGGACCGGCTATCAGAATCGGGTCGGACCGTTCGGCGTTTCCTATCGTAAGCAGAAGGCCCGGCAAACCGGCTATGTGATCAGCGTGAAAATGCGTGAAACATATGAGATCTATGTTTTTAAAGCCCCATCCGAGCATCTTCAGCGACACTTGCGTGCCTTCGCCGCAGTCCGTAAGCGCCATTTTGCCGTTAAGCCGGCAAAGGAGCGCGGTTAAAAACCGATTTGGAAGCGGCATCATGCCGCCGGAGCCTAACAGCGCGACGTCAAGCATTATATTCCCCCCATGTTTCAAGCGTGACGCGGCCAAGCTTGCCGCCGCGGAACTCGTCCAGCGCGGTAATGGCTGCGCGCTCTATGTCTAAAACGCCGCCTTTCATTTTGAACCCGCGGGTGAGGGCTATTTGGGACAAAATTTCCTCCGGGTTTCCGCCAGAGACCCCGTAACGCGCGAAGAAGCGGTCGGGCTTTATTTCGAGCAGGCGTTCTATCAGTTTAAGGCTTAGCGAATATACGTCTAATACGCTGTCCTTTATCGCGCCTATGAACGCGAGGTTGAGTCCGACGCGCTCGCTTTCGAATTTCGGCGCGAGTATGCCGGGAGTGTCAAGCAGCTCGAAGCCTTTACGCACGGTTATCCACTGCTCGCCGCGCGTTACGCCGGGTCTGTCCGCCGTAACGGTCGCCGCGCGCTTGGACAGTTTGTTTATAATGGACGACTTGCCTACGTTTGGCGCGCCGACTATCATAGCGCGCACAGTGACGCCGGACACGCCCTTTTTTTTGAGACGCTCCGTTTTGTCACGCATGACCGTTTCGACGGCTCGCGATATCTCGCTGACGCCTCCGCCGGAAGCCGCGTCCGTCAGCGCTATAACGAAGCCGTTTTCGGCGAATCGCTTCGACCATTCCGCGGTAGCGTCTTCGTCGGCCAGATCCGTTTTGTTAAGCGCTATTACGCGCTTTTTGTTTTTGGCGAGTTCGTCGATCTCACGGTTTTTGCAACTGTACGGCGCGCGCGCGTCCAGCGCTTCGATAACGATATCGACAAGGGATAGCTTTTGGCGTAAAACGCGCTTGGTTTTCGCCATATGTCCTGGATGCCACTGTATGTCCATCGTCTGGTAAACCTCGTTCGCTTCTTTAATTTTATCAATTGATAACGCCGGCTTTTTTAAAAGGCCAGAATCTGAAAACGACTTTTCCGACTATATCCTGTTGAGCGATGCACCCCACGGATGAATCGCGGCTGTCTCTGCTGGCGTCAATATTGTCGCCAAGAGCGAACACCGTGTCGTCGGGGACTATCAATGGCAGCGAATAGGAACCGATGAAAGACGTTTCTCCGTTTTTGAGCTTTTCGCCGTTTACGTAAAAAGCGCCGTTTTTAAAATCGACCTCATCGCCGCTTTTCGCTGCGACGCGTTTTATATATTTAGATTTTTTGTCGCCGGGGGAAGGAAACACTATTACGTCGCCGCGTTTTGGCTCTTTAAACCAATAGGCCGATACCCATACGACGCACCGCTGGGAGTCGCTGAACGTCGGTTCCATAGATTCGCCGCTTATTATGGCCGTTCGGAAAACGCCGTTATAAACGGATAAAAATATAAGAACGGCTATCACGAACTCTAACGCCGCGTCTCTGACGTTAGCGAGCGCGCTGTCTTTGATGTCTTTGAAATTTTCGACAATGCTCTGTTTAAACACGGCCTGAGCCTTTCGATGGTTTTTTGAAGACAGTATAATACCGCGGAAAAGATATGTCAACATACTCGACAGACTTCGCGTGTCCGCAAGCGTATATGATTATATGAGATAAAGCGAGACATTATTTTTTTTGGAGGGATCACGCAATGTCAGGCAGAAAACTTTATAAGTCGAGAACCGATGTGAAAATAGACGGCGTTTGCGCCGGCGTCGCGGAATATTTCGGGTGCGACGTTACGTTGGTAAGGCTTATTTACGTCGTATTCACGCTGTTTTTTGGCATGGGCGTTCTAATGTACATTATATTCGCCATTGTAATGCCGCGAAAACCTCTTGACTTCGCGGATGCGGATTGGGATGACGGAAACCGGTCTCAGCGCTAAGAATCAGGCGAAAAACGAAGCGGGGAACCATAAAAAGGTTCCCCGCGTTTTTTTGCGCGTTTACGCCTTATATAAAGCTATGGTCACGCTTTCGCCATTAGCGAAGCTGTCTATTCTGACGGGATAAGATTTATTATTGGCGAATTTAAAGTCTATTACTCCGTGAGAAACCGTGGCGTCGCGTCCTTTTTCGACGTAATTGACCGATTTCGAATGTTTATGGCGTTCGACGATTTCAAGACCAATCGCGTCCGCGGCGTTGAACAACGTGCTGCTCACTTGACATACGCCGCCGCCGTATCCTTTGGCGTTCTTGCCGTTGGAGAATATTTTGCCTAGCATAAACCCGTTCGCTTTTGTCGTCGGGCCGACAGAATCGTTGAATGAAAACGTCTCGCCTGGGTTAACTATCTTTTCGTCTATAGCTTTAGCGGCCATAGTGATGTTATGCGCGCGGGCTTTTTCAGCGTTTTTAAACTCAGTCGTAAATTCCGACAGTTTTTCAGTCGATGGCTGGGCGGCCTCAACGACGGAGTCTATCATACTGTCAGACCTTTGGCCGCATCCCCCGATAAAAACGATGGCCGCCGCTATCAACGCTAGCCGTTTAATCATAAAAAGTCCCCCATAATGAAAATATTACAGCGCTTTTATAGCGTTTCCGTTTTTTTAGCGCATATTTAGTATTCGCGTTGGGGGGCGTTTTATCATATTAAAATGAAGGAACTCTAGGTAAGCTCCGTTTTGTTTTTGGCTTCCTTTTTGCGTTTCGCGATAATGCCGCCTATGCGGCCGCTTTCTTTGGACGTAAGGCTTTTCCAGCCCGATTCCAACACTTTATCCATAAGACCAAGTTCTTCGGCGATTTCGTATTTCATAGAGTCTTCGTTCGTTAAACGAGCTTTTTCGCGTAGATTAGATCCGTTTTCGATCAATAAGGTCACCTCGCGGGTCCGCCGCGTTTGGCGAAAAATCATCACAAAAATCCGCTGAAAGCGAGATCTTAAACAGGCTCTTAGAGATGATTCCTATGCGCGGCTGATTGTAGGATATACAGGTATATTTATTTCAATTTCACGCCGTTTTAAACGAGGAAGTTTATGGACGGCGCGGAATCAAAGACGGTGAGACAGGGTATAATATAAGTCGAAGCGTTTGGCTTTTTTCTATGATAAAAAGGACGCTTATAAGGACGTTAAGACAATGTAAACGTAAACTTGTATTGACATATAAATATTAAAGTTAAATAAGGCTCTAAGACGCGAATAAGACAGGGGTGATTTAATGAGCGTCGTTATAAGCGCGCTTTTATACGCGCGAGAAGTTATGGATTTTTATTTTTCGGATTCGGCGCCGCCGTTTAAACGAACATGGCGAAATAATGGCGAAACGTTTTTTTTGGTCGATGAATTTGATCCGGAGCTTATGCTGAACGTCGTGGAGGATATAGTGCTGGATGAAAATCCTTTGGCGGGCGCGTCGCCAAAGCTGTTTCAAACGCTTAAATCGATCGCGTTCGATTGCGGAAGGAAGGCGATGGCTGAGAGCTTACGCGAAGACGCGCGGCGCTGGGGGACGTTTAACGTAGACGGCTTTAAGCGTTTTCGCATGAAGGACTATCCGGCGATAATAAATGAGATATTATATGTCGCGGTTAAAAACAGCCTTTATATGGACGCGTGAATAAATCTTGTCCAATCCGTTTAAAAGGGATTGACGCGTCTGCGCAAGAAACCCGCGCCGATATCTTTGGCGCGGGTTTCTTTATCGCTATATTCACTAAATTGTTTTTTTCAGTTAAATAGGTTTGCTGCCGCCGGCCATCTGGCGTTCCTGAGCTTCTATCATTTTCTTGACCATATAACCGCCAACATAGCCGTTTTGAGCCGACGTAAGGTCGCCGTTATAACCTTGCTTTAACGGTACGCCGATTTCATTGGCTACTTCATATTTAAACTGGTTTAACGCTTCACGCGCTTCCGGCACGCCTTTTTTTATAGCATCAGAGTTCATCTTACGTTACCTCCTGTTTACTTAATTGATTTACTAAAAAAATTCCATTGATATCGAATGTCGTAACAATCCATAATTGCGTATGTGTTACGCTACTTATTATGTCCTGTCCGCGTCTTTTTATTAACGGAAATTATTTGAACGATATCTTCATTTTTTAATGAAGAAATGAAAAACAACCGCGACTATTTTCATTTTCTCCGCGTTTTTTAATAATTTATAGTTGATTGCGGCGTTCGCATAATGTAGAATAAGCATTGCGGTTGGGCTAGAAGCGCTTTTTTTGAAAACGGGCGCGCCAGGCCGCTTTAAAACAGCGGACCTGTCCTGGAACCTCACTTCGACGGATTCACGAGCGGATTTTTCGCAAGGCTAAGGAAACGAAAGCCACCGTGTACGCGGCGCGTACACAAGGATTTTGTTGACGCCGCATTGTGGAAAATGCGCCGCGCAGACGCCGGAGTGAGGTTTCAGGACAGGTCTAATGAATGATATGGAGGTAGCGGACGTTGATTGAAGTTAGCGACTTGAGAAAACGTTACGGACGCGGCGTGGCCGTTGACGGCGTAAGCTTTCACGCGAAGCCCGGTGAGATATTGGGCTTTCTGGGGCCTAACGGCGCGGGCAAAACGACGACGATGAACATGCTGACGGGATATATAGCGCCGACGGACGGCGAAATAATAATAAACGGATTTAACATGCTTGAAAGTCCGTTGAAGGCTCGTTCGCAAATAGGCTATCTGCCGGACACGCCGCCGCTTTACGACGACATGAGCGTGGATGAATATCTGACATTCGCCGCCAGACTTAAGAAGGTTAGCGGAAAAGACGGAAGAGCGTCTGTGGAACTGGTGAAAAGAAAGACTTTTATAGAAGATGTGTCTAAAAGAATTATTAAAAATTTATCTAAAGGCTATAGGCAGAGGGTAGGGGTGGCGCAGGCCATGCTGGGCGATCCGAAGGCGATCATTTTCGATGAGCCGACGGTCGGCCTTGATCCGCAGCAGATTATAGAGATGCGCTCGCTTATAAAAGAGCTTGGCAAAAAACGCGCCGTTATATTAAGTTCGCACATATTGTCCGAGGTAAGCGCGGTTTGCGACCGCGTGATTATTATGAATAAAGGGAAGATAGTGGCTTCAGGGACGACGAACGCGCTGACGCGCGCGTTTTCGGGCGGAGGCGGTATAGTCGCGCGGGTAAAAGGCGAGCGCAAGTCCATAGTTAACGCGTTTGAATCGGTTCCGGAGATAGCGGAGGCGAAAATAAAGCCGTGCCAGGAGGAAGGCGCGTGGGACGTCATTATTACCGGCAAAGAAAACGCGGATGTGAGAGAGACGGTTTTCAGACTGATGGCGGCGAAGGACATGCCGTTGCTTATGTTAAAGCCGGTTGATCTGACGTTAGAGGAAGTTTTCCTTAAAATTACAAACGCGGGAGAAGGGTTCGGCGAATACGGCGGCGACCGTTCCGACAAAACTGGCGATGAAAGCGGGGATGAACCCGGCGGCGAACCGAGCGCTGAAAAGAGCGGCGCGTCCGACGCTGAGGCGAACGCGCGCGATGAAGGCGAAAAGGAGGAAAACGTAAGTGGCGGCGATAATTAGAAAAGAGCTTCACGAATATTTTACGTCTATGACCGGCTATGCCAGCATATCGTTTTTTCTTCTTGTAATCGGTTTTTTCTTCACTTATTTCAACCTTATGTACGCTGATCCGGATTACGCGGCGACTATAGCCTCGTCGATCTTCGCTTTGATATTTATGGCCCCGTTTATGACTATGCGGCTTTTCGCGGCTGAAAAACGCCAAAAAACGGATATCCTGATATTTACAAGCCCGGTTTCCATAGCGTCCATAGTCGTGGCGAAGGTTATATCCGCCATAACCGTTTATTTAATCGGCATGGCCATAACCATCATTTTACCGCTTACGCTCGCGCCGTTAGGCAAGCTGCCGGTTCCTCTCATAATATCGGCGTACGTAGGATTCGCGCTTTTGGGGGCCTGCTTTATGAGCCTGGGCGCGTTCGTGTCGTCGCTTACGAGTAATCAGATTGTGGCGACGATAAGTTCATGCGTTTTGTTCGTAGCTCTGTTTGCGATAGACGCTTTTTTGCCGCTGATTCCGTCAAACGGCGCGTGGTCGTTCGCCTTTATAATGGCGTTGATAGCTATAATCGCCGCGCTGACGGGCTATACGACTAAAAATTACATTTCGCCGGTCATTGTTATACTGGTCGCGGGAGGAGCGAACGCGGCGCTGTTTTTTATAAAAAGGGATATCTTTACCGGACTTATTTTTAAAATTTTAGACGCTTGTTCAATTACGGGCAGATTCTCAAACTTCAGCGCGGGGGTTTTGAGCATAGCGGATATTATATTTTATATTTCGTTCTCCGTCGCCATGATAGTTATTACCATAGCGGCGATTGAAAAAAGAAGATGGCGTTAACGAAGGAGGAAGAGCGGCGTGGAGGAAGAGAACAAAAACGGCGATTTGAGCGACTCTGGAAATGAGCCTGAGGCGGCGAGCGGGACGGGCCGCGTTAAATCCATAGCGTTAAGGAAAGGGGCGTTTTCCATTACGAGAACGCTGGCGATATTGGCCGCTATAGTCGCTGTGAATATAGTCGCGTATAAATACGACGTTAAAAAAGATATGACGGAGAAAAAGCTCTATTCCATAACGGATGAGACGCGGCGAGTCCTAAGCGATCTTACGGAAGACGTGGATGTATACCCGGTTTATTCCACGGGAAGCGACGACCATTATATAATGATGTTTAAAAGGATTATAGACGAATATGACAAAGCGTCGAACCGTTTGAACGTCCATTACACGGACCCGGCGACGAACCCGAGGTTTTTGAACGAATACGCCGAGGATGGCGCGGCGCCTGGCGAGGGCAGCGTAATCGTAGTAAGCGGAAAACGGCGGCGCGTTATAAAAGTATCGGAAATATTGAACACGCAAATCAACATGCAGACGTTTCAAAATGAAATTTCAAGCGTATCGCTGGAGCCGCAGCTTACGAACGCCGTTCTGTACGTAACGCGCGAATATACGCCAAAGATATACGCGGTTACTGGACACTTGGAACCGTCTTTGCCTGACGCGCTGGTAAATGAGCTTACAATGGCGGGATATGAGACAAGCGAGTTCGATACGCTTGTGGGTGGAGACATACCGTCCGATTGCGACGCGCTTATAGTCATTACGCCGTCAAACGACTGGACGGCGGAAGAAGCCGATAAAGTTTCAAGGTATTTGGAATCCGGAGGCAAGGCGGCGTTTTTTCTGGACATAAGGGAGGAAAGGCCGGAGAATCTGTATGGGGTTCTGGAGAAAATCGGTATAACGCCTGATTTCTCGTATGTCTTCGAGTCTGACATGAACGGCGTTTTCCAAAATAACCCCTTGCAAATAATACCGCTTTTCGCGGAAAACGCGACGGCGGCCGCGGTAGCTACAGGGGTAAGCCACGTTATAATGCCGTTTACTCAAGCTTTCTCCAGTCAGGATATTGAGAACGAAAAGTTTATTTACGAGCCTTTGCTGATGTCCAGCCAAGTTTCTTACGCCAAAACGACGGAGACTCTAAGCTTACCGGAAAAACAAGAGGGCGATGCGGAAGGACCGTTCAATCTCGCTATAACGGCGGCCGCCGAAGAGAGCGGCGCGCGCGTTGTGGCGTTTGGCAATTCGTTCATTTTAGATGAGTCGGCCAACGAAGTTATGGGGGGTAATGATTATAAGTTTATAGTAAAGGCGATAAACTGGGCGCAAGAAAGGAAAGACGAAGTATATATCGGGCCTAAAGAGTTGGCGACGACGCCGCTGAGACTGACGCAGGCGGGGTTTTTGATAAGAGCGGCGCTGGCCATAGCCGTTTTGCCGTTGGGCGCGCTTTTGTTCGGCGTAGTCATATGGCTGAGAAGGAAGAGCGTGGGGTAGGGTTGCGGTATAAGACCGTGAGTTCCGCTTACGCCTATTTCTTTATTATTAAGATAAAGAAACGAAGAGTTTTTTGGGGAAACTCCGTTTTCGAAGAGTTGCGAAGGCTTCTCTTTAAGGCTCAATATGCCGCGCCCGCGCTTCGCGCGACGCGAGGGGGGGGCGGTCTCGCTTCGGAACTGCGCTTCGCTCAAATCCTCCCTGCGGTCGGACTTTCGTTTCGCTTCGTTCCTCGCTAAGCCCGCCTTTTAGGACGCGTGGAGCGTAGCTTATGTCCGCCAATTAAAAAAAGCTGAACAAAGATTTTCATCGGAAACCTTGTTTTTGGAAAGGCCGCGAGGTTTCGCCAATGGCCAAACGTTAATGCAAGTTCTGATTATACCGATGGCTGAAACTAAAAGCCTGTTCAAGATCTCGCTTTTAGTGGATTTTTATAATGATTTTTCGCCAACCGCGAAATGGAAGACTGTCCGTGGTCTAATTTAACCGCTTTGATCAAACCGTCATATCCCGAAGCTGGACCAAAGGCGGAGGATTGGCCTGTCGCGGGTGAAGAGAGGTCAAGCGCGTCATTGATCGCAAGCGAGCTTTCGGATAGGTAAAGCGGCGCAGGGCGCAGTCATGGAAAAAATCCATACGGCTCTTGTCGGAGCGGACATCTCTTGCGATAATGAAATTATCGAAGCGATATTCTAAAGAGATCGATGAATAATTTTTTTGTAGAGAATCCCTTCATGAGTGAACAAAAAACATGGAGGGATTTTTAATGACAGCGAAGATCAACGCCTGAGAAAAAATGTCATAGCAAGTCCTCTTGAAGCCTGCGATGTCAATACGACCACGGATTTGTAAAACGCGCCGAAAGACCTTTCTGGCGGTATAATTAAGAAAATGTTGGAAAGGGAACTTGACGAGGAACTCGGTTACGAAAGACATGATAAAACGGGGGTTGCCAAGCATCAGCGATCTGATTTGAGGATATTTGCGGCTTCGGAGCTTCGGCGGAGTTTGTAAGCCGATTATCCTACGGATAGCGGAATGGCGGACCCGGAGGTTGCCGGATGTTTATCCTAGCGTTCATTGACGCAATCGTCTTCAGCGTCAGGAAAGACAAAATTGTTTAGAAATGGGCGATTTCCGTAATTTTTGGCATAGCTTTGGGTGGAATGAAGAATGCGACGTCAATTGAAAGTCGGCGGAAACGAAAGCGCGAAGTTTTGGCTTTCCGCGCTTAACAATCTTAGAGCCTGTTCGAGATCTGTATTTTGCGTCTTTTCGGTTCATTTTCCTCCATATGTTGTCAGCGCTCTTTGCGTATATTCTTTGAATGCGCGGCTTCGCGCTTTCACGTTTGGCGAAAAACGAGCGCAAAAATTCGCCAAAAACGAGATCTTTAATAGGCTCTAAAAAAACGCGGCGTCAATGATATAGTAAAATGTTCTTGAGAACGTAACGAATTGTGGTAAAATAATCCTATGAGCTATGATAAAAAATATCGGAAAAGAACAATAGAATATCATGAAGAAGGACACAGTATCAGGGA
>JAISER010000118.1 GCA_031263985.1 Clostridiales bacterium
AGATAACTCTTTCCTGAGCTTGCGTTTAAGCCATGCCCAAAATTTCTCAATAGGGTTATATTCCGGGGAATATTGCGGTAGGAGCGCTATTTTATGCTTATTGCTTTCGGTAAGCGAAATAAGCCGTTTCTTTCGATGGAAAGCGGCATTGTCCATTACAATGACGGAATTAGAAGGACATTCGCGCAAGAGACAGTTTTCAAACCAAAACTTAATAACCTGCCATCCATTGTTCCGTTAAATTGGAGCGGCGACAATACCTAAACGCCGATATTTCCTACCGGAATAAACTCGCCCGATAACTTCTTCTCCGCGCTTGGAATAAGCGTATTCTCTGCGCAAAAAAGTATCTATGCCGGTTTCATCAATATAAACAATGCTTTCCGATCGAACATCACGGCACACTTTGTCAGCGCTCTTTGCATATATTCTTCGAATACGCGGCGTTCGCGCTTCCGCGTTTGGCGAAAAATCATCATAAAAATCCGCTAAAAGCGAGATCTTGAACAGGCTCTAAATATTCGGCGACTTTTTCAGCGTCTTGCTCCTTGTAAAGCTTCATCTTTTTTTTCGCGTTATATTAAAGCGTTTAAGAGTCCGACAAATCACAGATTGATGGCGGCCATAATGATGGCAGCCGAAGCGCTCGCCTATTTCTGATTGGTAAGCGTCCGGATTGACTTTTAGATACGCTAATGGTTCTTCTTCGCTTACAGCCGTTTTATAACTTCGGTATTTTCGCTCAAGCCCTCCGTTATCGCGATATTGTTTTAACTAGGCATTCAATGTGTTTGGCGATATGCCGAATGTCTTCGCCGTCTCCCTGATACTGTGTCCTTCTTCATGATATTCTATTGTTCTTTTCCGATATTTTTTATCATAGCTCATAGGATTACTTTACCACAATTCGTTACTTTTTCAAGAACATTTTACTATATTTTTCAAATATGCGGCGTTCGCGTTTGGCGAAAAATCATCACCAAAAATCCGCTTAAAGCGAGATCTTAAACAGGCTCTACGCGAAGCGTCCGCGTATTATTCGTTCAACGACGCGTTCCCTGGACACATCCCTATCCCTCGCGTCGTTTATAAGCCGCCATATGTCACCGCTTCGCTTTTCAAGCGCGACAAGACGGCTTTCAAGCGCCGCTTTCTCTGAACTTAGCTCGCGGGCTTTTTTTAGCCGCTCAGAAACATCTTTGGCGAACTGATATAAATTATCAGAATGGCAGTAGATTTTTTTACGTTCCATGAACGCTCGCAGCCTTCTTTCGGCCTCACGTTTCGCTTTGCGCATAGCGTCCGCCCGCTCGGATTCCTTAAGGCAGATTTTATATTCATTTATACCGCGCTCAAGGAATTTCGAACCGCGCACATTATATTTTTTATACTCATATTCAAGATAATTCGTGTAATGCGCGTAAAGTGCGTTTTTTTTATTCAAAAGCGCTACAGCTCTATTTAACTTCTTCATATTTTTACGCAGTCCAAGCCTTAAACGCTCCTTTACGGCGCGAAAAAGAACCGCGTAAGCGAGCGCCGTCAACGCCGGGGCCGTCAACGCTTCCGGCGTCAACGCGCCGGCAAGCGAACGCGCGGCGAAAAAAACGACTATGATTGATAAGAACGCGCCCGCCAATGAGAAACGCTTTACAGCCTTGTACGCGAACGACATAAGCGTCCGCTCACGTTCGATCTCATCTTTTTCACTTTCTATGCCCGCTATATCGCTAACTAAAGCGCGTTGAAACTTCTCAGCCTGACGCATATGCTCAAGGGCGTTTTCGTCATTCTCGTCATATCGACATTTATAACTCGTTTTTACGCCGTCCAGCTCTTTCTTAAACGAAACGAGAGTGTTCGCTATTTTGACCAGCGTTTCGGCGTCCTCTTCCGTTAATGAATCTATATTTTGGAAAGCGGCCAACCCTTCGCGCGCCTGCCTAAGCGCCCGCGTCACGCCGCGCTTTTCCTCTTCAAACTCCAGCGCTTTTTCACACAGCGCCGCCACGCCGACAGCGTTTTCATATTCCGGGCTGTCTTTTTTTAAGGCCGCCAGACGCGCTCTAACTTCGTCATTAAAATGCGCGGCGCATTCTGAAATCTCATAGTAAAAAAAACTTTTTTTGAAAGAGTTCGCGCATACCGTCGCAACGGTCGCTATCGCGTTCATTACATTCAAACCGCCTTCACCACATTTCCGTAACCATCGCTATGGCGCCTGTATCGACCAAGCGTTATAGCTCATTGTTATTTTTCATAATAAAGGCAATTTTTATACAATCAATGGCGACAATCATAGTAAGCTCCTCCGAACGGCATATCAAAGGCGCCTTGTCCCTGTTCACAATGACCGCCCGCGCCCATTCCCCATCTTCGCGCAAATATGTCAAAAAGCTGACGCCCTCTTCATGGCTGACGCTCCACGCGCGGTCGTCCAAAACGGTAATATGATAGTCCTCGTCGCAGCCAAAACTATCCAGAAGACCTTTTTTGCTCCGCAAATATCTAATAAGGGCTTTCGACACAAAAGAGTCCCCCCTCCCGGTTACATCGCTCGCCTTTTTACAAAATCAATGAACCCTTTATACAGCGCGTTCGTGTTGTCAAACGTTCTGAATATCGGGGCGCGTTTTGGCAGAACCAGCTTTGCGGAAAAATCCGTCAAAACCGGGACGGGCGCGAACGAACCTCTTTTATAGCCCTGATACTCGGCGCTGATTTCATCAAATACGCGCCGTTCGTCCGCATAGACAAAGGCCGCGCCAGGCGACGACGCGTCAGCAAGCGCCATTATGAGCGCCGCGCCGCTTATCTCCGGCTTAACGGCGGCGCGTACGGTCTGAACGCGCCTTGATGAGTTGGTATACGTCCCGCTCGTTTCCTCCGGCGGCGCCAGCGGCAAAACGACGTCAGCCATTTCAGCCGTTTCCGTCATAACGCAGTCCGCCACCATGAAAAACTCCAATTTGCCAAACTCTATAAACGGCGCGTTCTCGCCAAATATAAGCAAAGCGCCTATCTCTTCGCGTTCGATTAAACTTACAAGCTCGCCGCCGTCAGGATTAACACCCATGTCTATAAGACCCTGCCCGTTGCAATTGGCGTGGAGCTGGACTATGCCGTCGCGCGGCGCGCCTATATGCCCGGAAACCACCGCTATCGCCGCGATGAGCCGCGCCGCCTCCGGCGTAGTCTCGTTGCGTTCGAACACTATCATTGACTTTTTGGCTTTTACATACAGAGCGGCCGCGGCGGCTATCTCATCGGACGCGCAGACATCCGCCAAAGCGGCTTTGAACGCGTCGAACCCATTGACGCCGCTATCCGGACATAAATCCGTCACCGCTTTGGCGAACGCCTCCAGCGCCCTGTCTTTAGGCTCTATGACCGCGGCCGCCATTTCCGCCAAGAACATGTCTTCATGACCTATAAGTATGAGCTTAGCGCCGTTATCCACGGCCTGTTTAATCTTGACGCCCGCCACAGCGTGACTTTTAGCTATGTCCGGACAAACAAGTAAAATGACGTCCGCGCCTATAAGCTCATCTAATCCGTTAGTCCCCGCGTCCACGCCTATAACGTCTTTAAGCCCGCTTCTTACCCCGTTGAGGCAATATATTTTATCTGTTTTAAGCTCTTTTTCAGCGTATTTTTTAATAAGATATATTTCTTCGTTTGTGAGTCTGTCGCTTACGGAAACGGCGATCTTCCCGCCTCGCGCCGCGACGGCCTGCGTTTTCTTCGCGACGGTGAACAACGCCTCTTTAAGCGTTGTAGGCGTCAGCCTATCGCTTTTACTTACGAAAGGCTTAGACACGCGCCCCATATCGACGCGCCCAAAACGGCCTTTAGAACACAGTATTCCTTCGTCCGGCAGACTGCGCAGCGCAAGCGAACCGTGCGTAGTAATCTTCAATTTGCACCCGACGCCGCAAAACGAACATACCGTTTTCGTCTCGCGCTCTCTCAACGGAACCGATTTTTTTATCGGCAGGACTTCAGTAAGCGCTCCCGTCGGGCAAACCGTCACGCACTGGCCGCATGACACGCAGCTTGACTCGGCGAGCGGCGCCTCCATTTCCGCGGATATGGCTGCGTCAAATCCTCGTCCGGTAAAACCTATCGAGCAACGCCCCATTACCTCATCGCACGCTCTTACGCAGAGACCGCATAATATGCATTTTTCAGGGTTCTTGTACATAAATGGGTTCGACGCGTCCGTTTTCGACGCATGCTTGTCACCGTAAAACTTTTGCGGCTTCACATCCAGTTCATTTGAATATTTTATCAGCTTGCACTCAAAATAATCTATGCAACCGCATTCAAGACAGCGCGTCGCTTCCCTGACCGCCTGCTCGCTCGTATAGACGGCGGCGACCCGCTCAAAACTCTGGCGACGTTTTCCCGGCTCCAAAATTTTGGCCCTTTCACGAGGCATTTTAGGATATTTGATGAAATCGTCAGCCGTCATATCCCGCGTAACGATATATTTTTCCGAATACGGGACCATATCGCCGCGCAAATAACCGTCTATCACATCAGCGGCGCGTTTCGCCTCGCCTATGGCCTCTATCGCTATGCCCGCGCCTTTATTCGTCGCGTCGCCCACGGCGAAAACGCCTTCCATACTGGCGCGGTAAGATCCTTCGCTAGCGCAAATAGTGTTCCGGCGCGTTTTTTCAAGCGCCTCAAAACCCTTAGGCTCAACGCCCTGGCCTATAGCGGTTATCACCGCGTCGACCTCAAGCGTCAGTTCATCGCCTTCTATAGGCTCCGGCGCCCGTCTGCCCGACGCGTCAGGCTCTCCCAGCCGCATCCTTTGCAGTCTGATTCCTTTCACACGTCCGTTTTCACCCAATATCTCGATAGGATTGGTCAGAAAATTGAATATGACGCCTTCTTCGGCCGCCTCTTCAATCTCTATATCTTCGGCGGGCATTTCCGCCCTTGACCTTCTATATATAAGATAAGCTTTCGACGCGCCAAGCCTCACCGCCGTGCGGCTAGCGTCCATAGCCGTGTTGCCGCCGCCGACGACAGCCACCTTGCCGCCGGTCATCATCGTTTCGCCGCGCGCTACGCCGCGCAGGAAGTCTATGCCGCCGATAACGCCTTCAAGGTCTTCGCCGTGACATCGCAGCTTCGCGCTCGTCCACGCGCCAATGGCCGTCACTATCGCGTCGTGCTGTTTTCTTACATGCTCAAACGTTATGTCATAACCTATTTTAGCGTTATTGACGAACTTCACGCCCATATCCTCAATCGGCTTAATCTCCGCGTCAAGCGTCGCTTTCGGCAGTCTATATTCCGGTATGCCGTACCTTAACATGCCGCCCATCTTCTCCATAGCGTCGTAAACCGTCACGGAATGCCCTTTTTTACGCAGAAAATACGCCGCGGTAAGACCGCCCGGTCCGCCTCCTATAACGCCCACCGACTTCCCTGTGTCCGACCCGACCTCAACCGGAGTTTTTGAGCTTTCCGCCGCGAACGTCTTAAGCGCCGCTATAGATATAGGTTCATCCACCAGACCCCTGCGGCATTTTTCCTCACACGGATGAGGACATACCATCCCTATGGACGCGGCGAATGGTATGACCTCGTTTATCAGAGAAAGCGCCTCTTTAAACTTACCGTTCGCTATAAGCCCGACATAGCCCTGACAATCCGTCTGTCCCGGGCAAGCCGTGACGCACGGCGGCCGGCAGTCGCCCGCGTGGTCGGAAAGCAGCAGCTCCAACGCTGTTTTACGCGCGGCTATAACGCGCGGAGACGCGGTTTTTATCACCATGCCGTCCAGCGCTTGCGTGGAACACGCCCGCAGAAGTCTGGGGGAATTTTCCGCCTCCACGAGACAAAGGCCGCAAGCCCCAAAGGGCTTCACCATTTCGTCGTGACAAAGAGTCGGTATGCGTATGCCTCCCTTTTCAGCCACGTCCAGTATAGAAGCGCCGTTTTCAGCCTCAAGCTCAAACCCGTCTATATTAATCCTTATGCCTGCCATAAAAACAAAAACACTCCCTTATACCAAACTCAGTCCAATCCATAACCGCCCGAATGATCTTTTTCACGCCGGGCTTTATCGCGAAGCCTCGCCCGGTTTGGCTATGTTTCAAACCGAGTTCAGCATTAATATACCGATACCGCGTCAAAATGACAAACTTCGACGCATTTACGGCATTTTACGCACTTTTCCAAGTCTATTTCATGCGGCGCCCGCGGCGCGCCATCTATGGCGCCGACAGGACAGTTTTTAGCGCAAGCGGAGCACCCGACGCATTTTTCGTTCTCTATGGAAAAAGTCAGCAAAGCGGCGCAATGTTTCGCCGTACATCTCTTGTCGTATATATGAGCCTCATATTCATGGCGGAAATATTTTATAGTCGTAAGGACTGGGTTGGGCGCCGTCTGGCCAAGACCGCAAAGCGAACCTTCCTTTATGTCCTTACCGATGCTCTCAAGCAGCTCGATGTCTCCGTCCTTACCGCGGCCTTCAGTCACACGCGTCAAAATCTCCAGCATACGCTTCGTGCCTATACGGCAATGCACGCATTTCCCGCATGATTCCTTGCGGGTAAAATCTAAAAAAAAGCGCGCCATGTCCACCATACACGTAGCTTCGTCCATAACTACCATGCCGCCCGAACCCATTATGGCGCCCGTCGCGGCAATCTCTTTATAGTCTATTATCGTATCAACAAGCTCCGCCGGTATGCATCCGCCCGAAGGACCGCCCATCTGCACCGCTTTAAACGGCCTGTCATCCTTAATGCCCGCGCCTATGCCGAATATAACGTCTCTAATAGTCGCGCCCATAGGAATCTCCACGAGGCCGCCATTTTTTATCTTGCCCGTAAGCGCGAACACCTTCGTGCCCTTGCTGTTTTCAGAGCCCATAGCCGAAAATGCGCCGCCGCCGTTTTGAATGATCCACGGCACGTTGGCGTACGTCTCTACATTGTTTATATTAGACGGCTTTTGCCAAAAACCCTTTTGCGCCGGGAAAGGCGGCTTCAGGCGCGGCGTTCCGCGTTCGCCCTCCAGCGACGCTATCAGCGCCGTTTCCTCGCCGCAAACGAACGCGCCCGCGCCCGCTTTTACATATATGTCGAATTTTTCGCCCAAAAACCCTTTTTCCCTGGCTTGCTCCAGAGCTTTTTCAAGCCTTTTGATAGCCAGCGGATATTCCGCGCGCGCGTAGACGACGCCTTCGCTCGCTCCTATGGCGTATGCCGCTATAATCATGCCCTCTATCAACGAATGCGGATCACCCTCTATGACGGCCCTGTCCATAAAAGCGCCCGGGTCGCCTTCGTCCGCGTTACAAATGACATATTTAACATCGCCTTCGGCCTGACGCGCCGCCCGCCATTTAAACCACGTCGGAAAGCCCGCGCCCCCGCGCCCGGCAAGCCCTGACGCCTTTATCTCATCTATAACCTGGTCCGGCGTCATCTCTTCCAAAGCCTTCCTAACCGCTTCATAGCCGCCCTTTTCGATATACTCATCTATATCTTCCGGGTCTATGACGCCGCAATTTCTAAGCGCCACGCGCGTTTGACGCGTTAAAAACTCCTCGTCATCCGACGAAAGCAAATGCTTGTCCGCTTCATTATCTTCCCCTCGCGCGTTTTTAACGATCTCCCTGGCGACATCCTCATTTACTTTAACATATGTTTTTTTAACTCCGCCGTCATCATAAACGTCCACTATAGGCTCTAGAAAACACATACCCACGCAGCCCGCCGACTTCACCTCAATGCCCTCTCCGCCCGTCAGCGCTTCGCGTATGCTCTTCTCAACCTTCAACGCGCCAGCCGCCAGACCGCAGCTGCCTTTTCCGATAACTATCTTCATGCGTCACCGCCTTCCCTTTCGCGTATGCCGCGCATAATTTCCTTCACTGATTTCTTCGTAAGCGAACCGTATGTCTCGTCATTTATCATCATTACCGGCGACAAACTGCAACAACCCAGGCACGCCACATTCTCCAGCGTAAACAGACTATCGCCGCCCATCTCCTCCATCACCGCGCGCTCAATCTCCTTTGATCCGTTAACATGGCACGCAGTGCCCTGGCACAGCGTTATCAGATATTTACCCACCGGTTTTGTCCTGAATTGCGCGTAAAACGTCACCACTCCCATAACCTTGGACGGTTTTAAACGCATCTCCAAAGCTATATGATAAATCAAATCCGTCGGTAAATAGCCGTACAACTCCTGCGCTTTTTGTAATACCGTTATAAGCGAGCCTTTTTTATCTTTATGCGCCGCAATGACAGGCGCCAGCAATTTTACGTCAACAGCCTTATCCTTACACACAAACTCACGTTTCTCAGCGCGCATGTTTCTCACATCCTATAAAAGATTAAGACCTTGGTGGCGCCGCCCCCAAACCCCTGCTAAAAGACTTCGTCCCTTAGGAACCCTTTTGCGCTTCGCGCCGGTTAGGGGAAGTAATTGGTTAACTTTACATACGAATAAAAAGATTAAGACCTTGGGGGCGCCGCCCCCAAATCCCCGCTAAGGGACTTCGTCCCTTAGGAACCCTTTTAGCGCTTCGCGCCGGTTAGGAGAAGTCTTGGTTAGCTTTGCGTACAAATGAAAAGATTAAGACCTTGGAACCGCCTCCGCGATCCCCCGCTAAGGGACTTCATCCCTTAGAAACCCTTTTAGCGCTTCGCGCCGGTTAGTTTCATCCCGACTTTTTATTACGACTTAATGGAATGTAGCGCCGGACTATACAAAATAATAACACAGAAACCGTATCTATTCAAGTGAAACGCTTTGGCAAGCGGTTAAGAAAACTTTTTGAAACGGTCATTTTCTCTGGCGGTTAAACAAAAAAGCTCGCTTTGTAAAAGCGAGCTATCTTGAGAGTCCATGCTTATAATAAACGATTAAAGCGACCCGAAGCGCGGCTTTAAGCCACAAGCGCCTCTAGTTCAGTCGCGTCAAGGCTCTCGCGTTCGATAAGCGCATTGGCTATTCTATCCAGCTTCGCTCTGTTTTCGGTAAGCATAGCCATAGTTTGAGCGTAAAGTTCATCAACCAATTCGCGGCATTCATCAGCCAGACGCGAACGGTCGCCGAATTGCGCCATATCCAGAAGCCCCGCGCTTTCGCTCATGCCATATTCGCTTACGTAATTTATCGCTATGGACGTAGCTTTTTGTATATCATTAACGGCGCCCGTCGTTACTCTGTCCTTCCCGAAAACCAGTTCTTCCGACGCGCGCCCCGCTAGACTTACCATAACTTGCGCGCGAAGCTCGGTCTTCGTTAAAAACATTTTCTCAGGCGGTATATTGACGCAAAAACCGCCCGCGCCGCTGACGCTTGGTATAATAGTAATTTTCGATATAGTATTTTCCGGCGTGGCGATCTTGCCCATAAGCGCGTGACCAGCCTCATGAAAAGCCGTAACGCGTTTTTCGCGCGCCCATGACTCGCCTCTGTTTTTCTTTTCCGCGCCCGCTAATATTGTGTAATAGGCGTCGCGCAGATCTTGTGTCTCAATAAATTCACGTCCCGCTTTAGCGCTCGATATAGACGCTTCATTGAGGTAGTTTTCAATCATAGCGCCGCTGAAATATACCGTTTCGCCCGCTAAAGCGTCCATATCGACGTTTTCGGCCATAGGCTTGTTTTTAGCGTGATGATTGAGTATTGACAGCCTGGCGGCGTGATCCGGCAATCCGACCTCCACTCGTCTGTCAAAGCGTCCGGGACGCAAAAGCGCGTCATCCAAGGTATCTATACGGTTAGTCGCCGCTATGACTATCACGTTTTCGCCCGAAGAAAAACCCGACATTTCGGTCAAAAGCGCGTTGAGCGTCTGGTCTCTCTCGTCGTTTCCGCCCATATCGCACCCGCCGCGTTTTTTACCCAGCGCGTCGATCTCGTCTATAAATATTACCGCTTTACCCGATTGTCTCGCTTTTTTGAACAGCTCACGCACACGATTCGCTCCTACGCCCACGTAAACCTGAACGAAATCGGAACCGCTCACCGCGTAAAACGGAACGCCCGCCTCGCCGGCTATAGCCTTAGCCATTAATGTCTTGCCCGTCCCAGGCGGTCCGTACAATATTACGCCGCGCGGAACCCTCGCGCCGTGCGATGAATACTTTTCCGGGTTTTTCAGAAAATCTATTATATCGCCCAGGCTTTCTTTAGCTTCCTCATTTCCCGCCACGTCGCCGAAAGAAAACAATTCCTTCATACCTGACGACGCGTCAGTCGCGTCAAACGCCATTACGGATTTCGCGTTGGCCTTACCCGTGGCTTTAATTACAAAATAAAAAGCCCCCGCGAAAAACAGTAAGCTTAAAATCGTCTGTGTAATTTCAATGACCGAGGTAGTTTTTCCTTCGACAACCTCCACATTTTTCAAAAGCAGCTCTTCTTTCAATCCATCCACGCGCGGGTTATCAGTGATATACGCCGTTTCGTCGTTTATAATTTGAAACGACATCGTTGAGCCGTCTGTAAGAGCGACCGATTTTATGAGTCCGTCGTCAAGCTTTTCAACGAAAGAAACGTAGTTAATATGAGTCGCGCTTTTAGATTTTTCCTTAACCGTGGCGCCGAAAAAAACCGCCACAAGCGATGCCAGCGCAACGGCCGATATGATGTTTTTACACTTAGCCAAAGTCATCCCCCCTCGCTATATTTCATATTATACATTTAGCCGCTTCAAAATTCAAAGGTAAGTTATGTAATAAAACATCGGCGTAGAACATATTTATTACAATACGTCACAATGATTTAACAGCGCGCGATCTCTTTGGAGGGCTTTACTATGAACAAACTTTTAAGACTGGCTATAATATGGTTCATTACCGGCTCGTTTTATTTCGTATTGGAAGGGCTTTGGCGCATACCGG
>JAISER010000002.1 GCA_031263985.1 Clostridiales bacterium
GGCGCCGCCCCAAAACCCCGCAAAGGGACTTCGTCCCTGAGGAACCCTTTTGCGCTTCGGGCCGGTTATAGGGACGTAGGGGGGGTGGATAACACCTTGGGGCGCTGTCCCAAACTCCGCTAGGAACCCTTCTAGCGCTTCGCGCCGGCTATAGGAAGTTTTTGGAACAATGAGCATGTCGTACCCCAGCTAAAAATTACGCTAACCCCAGATTTTGGAAAAATTGCTTTCAAGATATAACGCTGACATGAATTCCCTTCAATATATCAAGACATTTCTCGTTCATTTCATCATCAAAACTTGCGACGGCCTTTTTATCTATGATGACTTCCGTTTGCGGCTGCGCCGTTTTCGCCAGCGCCGCGTTCGTCAGCACGCAAATATTACTCACGAGTCCGGCCAATTCAATCCGGGAATAACTATTTTCTCGTAAATGATCAAAAAGCTCGACCGAACCGAACGTTTCCTTATAAAATCTTTTGTCCGACTCCAAAATAGCGTCTTGTAAGCCGCCGTATAACCGCCATCCGTAGGAATGCTTCAAGCAGTGAATTACAGGTAAATTTTTTCCTTCAAGCGTGTCTAGATAGTCCTCTCCGTGCGTATCGAACGTAAAAGCCACTTCGTCGCCGTTCGCGCGATATTCTTTTATTTTATCCAAAATGACGGCTTCAAGTTCGCGCGCCTTGGGAAAGCCAAGAGCGCCGTCTACGAAATCGTTTTGAAAGTCCACTACGATCAATAGTTTTTTCACTTGCCGTTCACCGCCGTTTTTTTCATCAATGCTCAAGGCTTTGACACGATAACGACATATCTGGACGGTTCCACGCCTTCGCTATACGTATCAACGCGCTTGTCGCCTTGAAGCGCGGAATGTATTATCCGACGCTCATAAGGGCTCATAGGTTCAAGCATAACCTTTTTACGCGTGATTTTCGCTTTCTTCGCCAAATTTCGCGCCAAAGTTTCAAGAGTGTCCTTACGGCGCTGACGATAATTTTCCGTGTCAAGCGTAACGCTCAGGTAGGGCGCCGTCCCCTTATTTATAATCAGGTTTAAAAGATATTGCAACGAATCAAGGGTTTGCCCGTGTTTACCAATCAGAACGCCTATATCTTCACCTTTCATATTGACGTAAAGACGCTTTTCAGTCGATTTCGTTTCCACCTCAACGTCAAGCCCGATAGCGACGGTCACTTCTCGTAAGAAATTTTTGGCGACGCTTTCAGGATCTGCCTGGACCGTCACTTTTATTTTCGCCGGGCGGCTGCCTAAGCCCAAAATGCCTTTTGAGCCCGCGTCCAAAACGATGATTTCGACTTTGTCCTTCGTTACCCCAAGTTTTTTAAGCGCGTCCGCCAGAGCGTCGTCAATGGTCTTGCCTGTCATCTCGATACTACTCATTTTTCGGCTTTCCTCCTTAAATCCCCTTCGCTTATTAGCTTTTCCCTCCGCTCGCGTCAGCGAGTTTCTTACCTTTTCGCATAAATCTGCCCATAATCAATGTCTGAACAATTTGAAAAGCCGAGGAGGTAATCCAGTACAATCCGACGCCCGACGAAATTGAGGCCGTCATAACGCCGAATATAACCGGCATCATTATAAGCATGCTCCGTTGCGTCGCCTGAGCGGTCGGGTCATCAGACGGACTTTGTTTCCCGACGATATATGAAGACAGAAACGTTGTCACCGCCGCCATCAGCGGAATTAATATCCCGGGCCATAAGTCAGGAACATTCTTCCAAAAACTTAGTATGCTCCATTCCCCGATATTTATAGGGTTCTCAATGAGGTTAAAACTTAAAAACGTTTCGATGCTCTCTTTGCGATCCACGAGTCCTTCCAGCGACTGACGAACGCGTTCCGGCGCGGCGCTCAAAAACGCCGTCCAATCGCTTTTGGAAAAAACTTTAATCAGCTTGGCGATATTTTCAACTGTCACCGGAAAATGCCGTCCCAACACATCATCCGTCACTATAAGTTCTTTCGGAATCTTGTCCAATGGCGGCAGTTTGGCTCTGCATATCCGATAAAACGCCTCATAGCCATTCGACGCAGGGTTTTCGTTTAAAAACCCGTGTATGATATTTGATATGCTCGACGAGCTTCTGTAATATAAATCTCCCAAAGTTCTAATATACATGTAAGGCTGTCTCATTATAGAGTTAAGCGCGATAAATATAGGCATTTGAATAATAAGCGGCAAACACCCTGACAGCGGATTTATTTTATGTTTAGCGTAAAGCTGTTGAATTTCCGCGTTCATCTTTTTTTGAGTTTCCACGTTTTTGTCGTCAGAATATTTTTTTTTAATTTTGGTTACTTCGGGTTGCAGTTTTTGCATTCTATACGACGCTTTTTGCTGATAAGCGGCGAATGGTAGCAGAATCATACGCATTATTATCGTGGTTAAGATGATCGCCAGGCCGAGCGAGCCGGCCGGAGTCAAATGGTTATATATAAAATTAAACACAAAGTTTATAACCGCGCCTAAAACCCTGCTTATAGGTCCGATAATGACGCCGGGATCCCTTTCTATAACTCGCGAAAGCAAAACCGCGCCTTCAAAAGTCCTCTGTAGTGGCAAATGTCTTCCTCCTAGGTTATACGCTTGTCCTCCATAGGTTTTTATTTCCTACGGAATCGCCCGCCGCTCACGCTTGTTTTCCGGCGCTGGGTCGTACCCTCCGGCGCAAAAAGGATTGCAACGCAAAACCCGCCACGCGCTTAAAGCGCCGCCTTTAAAAAACCCAAGCGACGCTATGGCTTCCAACGCGTACGCGGAACAAGTCGGATAAAACCGGCATGACCTTGGCAAGCAAGGCGATATATATTTTCTGTACGCGCGTATCAAAAAAACGGCGAACTTCGTTATAAACTCATCGATTCCACGCATGTCTTTTTATCAGATCCTTAACGGAACGGTCAATTTCCGCAAAAAGCGCGCTTTTCGCCGCTACCCTCGCTATTATCACTATGTCGGCTCCGCCTGGCAAAGCGCTTTCCGTAAGCCTGTAACTTTCCTTAATTCTCCGCCTAACCTTGTTTCTTACGTTAGCTTTACCTACTTTTTTGCTTACCGATACGCCGAGCCTGTTGTAATCCTGCCCATTTCTTAAAACGTACATTACAAGCGATCTGTTAGCGAGTGATTTTCCATTGCCGTACACGCGTTTAAAATCGCTGGTTTTTTTCAAAGCCTGAGAAATCATTGAGAATCGCTTCCATTCCTAGTCGCTCGCGGTCATCGCGCGACCGCGATCTTTAGCGCCTTGATACAATAAAAGGCTACATTACGCAGCCCTTTCCAAAAAAATATGCATTTAATGGCGTTACGCCGACAAAACTTTTCTGCCCTTTCTGCGTCTTCTAAGCAAAACTTTTCTGCCGCCAGCCGTAGCCATCCTTTTTCTGAATCCATGCTCCCGTTTACGTTGTTTCGTTTTTGGCTGGTATGTTCTCTTCAATTCGGCGCGCCTCCCTATTGTTTATACTCTTCCTTATAAATCCACGGATATTATATTAAATAACGCGTCTCACGTCAAGCGCTATCTCCGCCAAAGTCTCGCGTCTATTTATTTCCGGATTTCGCATCGCCATATCCAACAGACGCCGCAGCGTCTCCCCGATAGCTTTACCGTCCGTAACGCCCAATTTTTTAATATCTTCGCCGTTTAGCGCGAGTCCGTTCAGCGAAAAACACTCGCCTCGCCGCAAAACGCCGTTCATAATATTTTTTATGTCCTTTAACGTCGCTTTATCCGTATTGCCCGCTATACGCTGAAGCGTCAAAAGCCGCCTTAAATAATCATGGCCCAGTTCGTTTAGATAGACTTTTACGGCGTACGGTTCGGCTTCAAGCGTCTCGCGTATAAGCGGAGCGAGCGCGGTAACGTCCTTTATCGTTTTATTGTCGGCTTTAAAACGTTTTAACGTTTCTTTTATTTCGGCGCTTTGCATATTCATAAGCAAAAGCGGCAGACGAGCAGAACATGGCGATTTTGACAATCCCTCGAACAGGGAATTTTCGCGCGCGTAAGCGTCCGCTCGTTCATCAATACGCTTTAAAAGCCCATATTTGGAAAACAGTTTTATCTTCATCGCGTTTTTTGACATAAGTGTTTTTACAATTTCGTCGCGCGCGCGTTCAACGCTTACGCGCGATATAAGCGAGGCGTTTTCGATAATGGCTTCGACGACGCTTTTTTCAATGTCAAAACCAAGCGTCGCGCTGAAACGAACCGCGCGCATCATGCGCAGCGCGTCTTCCCTGAACCTGGCGGCGGGATTCCCCACGCCCCGTATGACGCGCGACTTTATGTCAGCCATGCCGTTGAAGGGGTCGATATATCCTTCGGCTGGATGATACGCTATAGCGTTTACGGTAAAATCGCGGCGCGCCAGGTCATTCTCCAATTTTTCGGTAAACGCTACGCTGTCGGGACGGCGATGATCGGAATATTTTCCGTCGCATCGAAACGTCGTTACCTCAACCGCGTTGCGGTCAAGGCCTCCGTCTGACAAAACAGTAACGGTACCGTGTCGCAGCCCGGTGTCCGCCGTGCGTTTAAACAGCTTTTTAACCTCGTCAGGTTTCGCCGATGTCGCGATATCCCAATCTTTCGCCGAAACGCCTAGAACGCTGTCTCTAACGCAACCGCCGACGACATAGGCGTCGTAACCGGAGGCGTTTAAAGCGTCAATGACGTTCCAAGCGTATTGCGGAATTTCAATCTTCATGCGCGTTTCTCCTGCGCGTTATTTTTTGCCGAGCAACCGCGTTTTCGGCTTTCCGTCAGCTTTTTCGCTTTTAGCGCGCTTAACCGGCGGCGAACCCTTCATGCTTAAAATATACGCGCCCGCTACATCGACTTTTACGTTTTTCTTAACCGGTAACGCGTCAAACGTTTTTTTATCGCTTATAAGCGTGATGATCTGAGGCCCGTATTTCGCCTTTACGATCGGCGTTTTTTTGAGTTTATACAAAACCGGCAGTTTCTCCCTAATAGCTTTCGGCAGGTTCGAGTCAGCGGCTTTCATCATCTTTTTATCTATCACATACAATGAAACGGTCTGACGCGATTGTTCCAATATCTTGTTTTGCTCGTCAACTCTTTTAGCCGCCCACCTGTTAAGGAAATAAAACGCCGCCGCCAAAACGCAAACCACAGCGAAGATTATAATCAAAACGTCGCCTAAGCTCAAAAACGTAGCCTCCTTAAAAATTTAATATGACTATCCAATCGTTTCATGAAGCCGCGCTAATGCGCGGCGCGGGGTCCGGGGTCGAAAACCCCGGCGGGGTTTGGAGCGGAGCCCCAAGATCTTTATGACTTATCTGGATAGTCATTAAATTTAATCCACGCAATACAATATATTTTAACACGCTTTAAATATTTGGCAAGTTAAAAAAATCAGCCGCAACCCCGGCGGAGGTTCATTTTATTCGGATGATTATGGTTTAGACTGAGTTCGGCATTAGCGGGCCGTTATGGTATAATGCTCTTAACCAAGAAAAAATCAAGAAAAGGTCGTTGAGACATTATGCGTGAAATCATTATTGACGAAAATAACGCGGGCGGACGCGCGGACAAATATTTACTTAAATACCTGAACTTGGCGCCGAAAAATTTTATCTATAAAACGCTGCGTAAAAAGAATATAACATTAAACGGAAGAAAAGCGTTCGGTCATGAAATATTGCGAAAAGGCGACGCGCTGCGCTTTTTTATCTCCGACGCCGTTCTTGACAGCTTCATTTCGCGTAAAACCGCGCCCAAAACCCGTCTTAAACCCGACATTGTATATGAAGACGAAAATATATTGGTCTGTAATAAACCGCGCGGCGTTTTGTCTCAACCGTCCGGCGTCAATGGTCAACGCGCCATGACGGACATAGCGCTTTCATATTTAAGCGGCAACGGCTTTGATTTAAACGCTCCGTTTACGCCCGCGTTCGTGAACAGGCTTGATATGAACACATCAGGAATTATGACGTGCGGCAAAACGCTGGCATCGACGCGATGGCTCGCCGCCGCGATCGCCGAAGGCAAAGCGGAAAAACGTTATATCGCCGTCGCGCGCGGAAACATAAAGACGGACGGCGTCATCAATTTGCCGCTCACTAAAAGCCAGTATCATAGAAAGGCCGAAATATCCGGCGAAAACGCCAAAGGCTTTAAGAACGCGCTTACCGTTTACAAGCCGCTCGAACACGCCGGCGGCTATACGCTCGTTGAAATATCGCTCAAAACCGGAAGGTTCCATCAAATCCGCGCGCATTTCAGCGCCATAGGCCATCCCATCGCGGGCGATGTAAAATACGGCTTCTCACCTGCAAGCGGATCGCCGCGCGACCGCGTCTCTCACGCGCTCCACGCCGTTTCCGCGCAATATCATGAACCGGAAGGGATTTTGGGCTATATAGCGCGAAAATGTTTCGTCGCTTCCCCTCCGCCGGAGTTTACGCGACAGATTAAAGCTATGGGCTTCTCTACGGATAAATTCGCGTAACCGTAAATCGCTGTCCCGAAACCTGACTTCGCCGCGCGGGCGCCGGAGTCAGGTTTCGGGACAGGTCTAATAATGAGCGGTGTAACAATGCCGCTTGAATGTCATAACATGTAATAATCGGCGAAAGGCGACGACATGCCTATGCAGCGTCTTATTTGTTCGCGAACGTGATTTTCTAAAATTTAAGTTCGCGAAGCCCGGCGTAAAAAAGACCGTTCGGATGGTTATGGTTTAGCTGAGTTCAGGATAGGTCTGGTATAATTAAGGCGTTGAGGGCGTTTATAGATAAAGCCTTTTAAATCGTTTGGCATGGCGTTCGTCTGAAATGGGGTGAATGTGTCGCGCTCTTTAAGCAATCTTAAAAATGGAGAGAAATCCGACGTCGCGTCCGTCAAAGCGACAGGATACGCGAGAAGAAGGTTGCAATGCCTGGGGATCACCGGCGGCGCTACCGTAGAGTGCGTTCAAAGAAGCGTATCGGGTGAAATTTCAGCGTATCTTGTTAAAGATACCGTTATCGCCCTAAGATCGGAGGATGCCGCGGATGTCATTATCCAGTGAAGCGAAGAGCGCCTTCGCGCCGGTAATAGCGTTAGCGGGCGCCCCAAACGTCGGCAAAACAGCGCTTTTCAACGCGTTAACCGGTCTAAAGAGGCATACTGGCAACTGGGCGGGGAAGACGGTGGCGAATTGTTATGGGCGCTGTCGTTATGACGGAATAAAATATTCGCTTGTGGATTTGCCGGGAGCGTATTCGTTTTTTTGCGGTTTCGCGGAGGAGATAGCGGCCAGTAATTATATATGCTTTGAAAATCCGGACGCCGTAATAATCGTTTGCGACTCTACGCGCATGGAGCGCGGCGTCGCGATCGCGCTGCAGGCTCTCGAAATCACTGAAAACGTCGTCATATGCGCCAACCTCAAAGATGAAGCCGCCAAAAAAGGAATAAAAGTGAATTACGAGGAGCTATCCAGACGTATGGGAGCGCGCGTCATACCTACGGCGGCGCGTGACAAAGACGGGGTAAATGACGTGATGGAAGCCGTTTCGGAAATTATATGGGATGGCTCGAATTCGGAGCCGCGAGAGCGCGTCAAATATGGAGACATAATAGAGGAAGCTTTAGCCGAGCTTGGCGCCGAAATTGAAAAAGAGACGGAAGGGCGCGTAAACGCGCGAGCGGTCGCCATGCGCGTTATGAGCGGAGACGCGTCGTCAATAAACGGTATAATCAGCCAAAGCCGCGTCGAGCTGAAGGCGAGAGAGCTTTTAAACGGCATGGGCATGACGCCGGACGAGTTTTATGACGCGGTGGACACGGCTATCGCTGAAGCGGCTAAAAAAATTTGCGCTGACACAGTGTCGCCTAACGGCGCTTATAATAGAAGCGACAGAACGCTGGACAAAATATTTATGGGAAAGTTGACGGGCGGGCCGATCATGCTCGCTGTTTTGGCCGCTGTCTTTTGGATTACAATAATCGGAGCCAATTATCCGTCTCAGTTTTTGTCCGATATCCTGTTCACCGCCGAAGAGCCGCTTTATAACTTCTTAAGCGGCGCGAGCCTTACGCTTGCGGATATGCTGGCGCACGGCGCTTACAGGGTTCTAGTATGGGTTATATCGGTAATGCTCCCGCCTATGGCGATTTTTTTTCCTCTTTTTAGTATTTTGGAAGATTTCGGATACTTGCCTCGCGTAGCGTTTAATATGGACGGGATATTTAAAAAATGCAGCGCGTGCGGCAAACAGGCGCTTACTATGTGCATGGGCTTCGGATGCAACGCCGTCGGCGTAACCGGATGCCGCATTATAGATTCGCCGCGCGAAAGACTCATAGCTGTCATAACTAACAATTTCGCGCCGTGTAACGGACGGTTTCCTACGCTTATAGTTTTGGCGACTATGTTTTTCGCCGCCGAGTTTTCCTCAACCGCGGTCACGGCGGTCATTTTAACATGCATTATAGCGCTTGGCGCGGGCGCTACCTTCGCAATGTCGTGGATCTTGTCAAAGACGATATTAAAAGGCTCTCCATCGTCGTTTACGCTTGAACTGCCGTCGTACAGAGCGCCTAGAATCGGGAGAGTCATCGTAAGCGCCACAATAAATAAAACCTTCGCCGTTCTTCTTCGAGCCATTTGCGTTGCGGCGCCCGCCGGACTCGCCATTTGGGCCTTGGCTAACGTGAAAACGGACGGCGTCTCACTGCTCGCCATTATTTCGGAATTTCTCGACCCGGCGGGACGTTTGCTGGGCATGGACGGCGTTATTATATTGGCGTTCATACTCGCCATGCCCGCGAACGAAATTTTTTTACCGGCGGTTATTATGATTTACGCCGCTTCGGGCTTAATCGCGGAAACGGACAATGAAACGCTTAAGCAGACGCTTATCGGCAACGGATGGACATGGAAGACCGCCGTTAACGTTTCTTTGTTTTGCCTGGCGCATTGGCCGTGCGCCACAACGCTGCTTACTATAAAAAAAGAGACTCGCGGCTTAAGATGGACCGCGGCGGCGTTTATTTTGCCCACGCTGGCGGGCGCGGCGTTATGCGTTATCTTTTCGGCCGCGGCGCGGATATTTTAGAAAGCTTTCTTAGAGCCTGTTCAAGATCTCGCTTTCAGCGGATTTTTTCGTGATGATTTTTCGCCAAACGCGGACGTGTAGAGCGCTTCCTTAAAAAAATTACTTGCGCGGCGCGGTTTTATTTGTTAAAATGATATTTAGTCGTCTCATATCTACGATTTACGCTAAGGAGGACTATGTATGGCAAAATGCGACCTATGCGATAAAAGCGTAATGACCGGTCACAGAATAAGCATCACCCGCAGTCAAGTTTCCAGACGCGCGAACCACATGTGGAAGCCAAACGTCAAAAAGATTAGAATTATTGACAACGGCGCCGTTAAAACGATAAACATATGCACACGGTGTCTTCGCTCTAACAAAGTGACCAGAGCGCTTTAACCGCGCAGCGCCCGCAAGCGAGTTTGCGGACGCTGTTTTTGTGAGATTAGAGAACTAATGGTTAAACCGGGGGTCCGGAAAAGTTTAAAGTCGCGACGTGGAAGACGCGGAAAAAGAAACGCCCGGAAACTGGAACAAATGCGGGTCTGAACAATAGCCAAACTAGAGCGTGTTCACAATATATTAAAAGCGATATACTGCGAGTTGGGCGAGAACAGCGCGTCATTAGACGTGTACTTGTACGGGCTATCGACAAGCGCTTCGTATTCGATTCGCGCCTCCGACTGAAACCGGGCGGCCATCCGCTACTTCGATAAAGCGCTGATGTAATTTGTCGTGTTCGTTTTCATGGCAAACCCTCCTATCAACAATCCCTGTCCTTCAATCATACCAGATGAAGCCGCGTACCGAAAATATATTTATCAATACAATAGGCGAATTCACGGAAAGCGAGATACGGATGACCTAAGTCATGCGCTATGCGCCGATATTCCCGATCTGAAAATTTCTTTGCATTTGTCTATTACCATTCATCGCCAAGATAATTATATCACAACGAGACATTTATGGACAAGTTTATCATTATCTCATTTGCGCAAATAGCCATAGCGCCAAACACATTGAACACATGGTTAAACCAATACATTGTAACCCTACGGACTTGCGGCGCTATGTCCAACGGAAGCGGCCAATAATTAGGATATGTCTCACTGAAACGCGGGAATGTCTTGACGCTTAATCGAAACGTCAAGGCATTCCTGCGCTTTTTGTACCCAAAAAAAGAAAAGGCGTCGCTCCAATGGATACTAAACCTATGGAAAACCCCTGCATATTATGATGATCGGATTTTGGCGAAAAATATTTTGCAACTTGCGTCAAAAAAAATTGCAATCATGGGTTATATTAGTGTATATTTATAGTAAGATGAAATATCGAAAGGTTAATATTAGCAAAAATGTATGATTTTACCTAGAGTTTAACTGTTTTTATATTCAAAAAATTCTATATTTTCTAATTACTGGAGTCGATTGTTACTATTAGCGCTTTTTAAAAAACATCTAATAGGAACTTCAATAATGTCTAAATTTGTATTAAAATGTATTAAAAATATGACTATCTTTTAGGTTTTATTTGAGCAAGCGAATTTAAATGTTTTATAATCGATTTTCTTTGACGTATTTTCATATCGAGCCATCAAAACAGCTTGGGCAAAAACGATTTTTTTTGCGCCAATCACAGTCTCGCTGATAAAAAATCGCCGCGAAAAATATACTCGACGCTTCAAACGGTCAAAAAAACGGCGATTCGAAAACGCGGCGAAAAATACATACCGGGTTCATGACGAAACGGCGTAGCCGGCGGTTTTGTCATGATATTAAAAAGTTGATGGAAACACTGATATTGTCATTTGTAAATACGCCTGGAAGATATGTCATAAAAAAACATTAGAGTTGAGGTGTCGTAATGACAAAGGAAGAATTGCGAAACATTATAGGCGAAAACATACGGACGGAGCGCAACTCCAGGGACTTGTCGCTTGACGAGCTGGCGGAGCTTCTGCAACTTACCCCCGGATTCGTAGGGCTTATAGAGCGCGGCAAACGGGGCGCGACCGCCCATACGCTTTACAAGCTGTCAGAAGCGCTTGAAATGCCGATGGAACAATTCTTTCAGGGCGGGTTTAGTCAATCCGCGGCTATAAAAGTGTCTGAAGAAAACCCGCTGGTCGTTAAAAGAAATAAGATAAATACGGTCATACAATCTCTGAACGAAAGCGAGCTGGACTTTGTTTTATCGGTTATAAAAAGCCTCCGTTTAATGCATAAATCGCCTGATGATTGTGACTGCGACGATTAACGGAAGTCCCGTTTAAACGTTCCGCGTCGATAAAAATTATAAAAGGGCGTATTTGAAAAATTCATTCTCCGCGCCAGCGAAAAAGGAATTTTAAAACACGCCCTCAGATTCGGCGACCGCGATTTAAAGCGCCAATTTCGCCGAGAAGTTTACGGTCCAATACTCCGGAACTGAAGTTTCTTTATTAATAACCCGTAAAAAGGCGTATAGCCAGAAAAATCGCGGCGCGGTCAGAGAAGTTTTTCACTTCGGCGGAAGATACGGTCTGGCTATTGACATTCGCATATCCATCGCCAGTTTCAGCCGCTCCATTCGTGTCGGCGGCGCGGCTAACCGGCGCGTGATATTCCGCGGAGCGCGCCCCCGAAGCCGCGCTTGACAACTTCGGTATTCCACCGGTCGGGTCAAGTATATTATATATTGAAACGAGCTTATTCCATGTCGTTCCGCCGACTACGCCATCCGCGCCAAGCCCGAATATCTGCTGAAACCTGATTACGGCGTCTCTTGTGCCGGAACCGAACACGCCATCCTCAGTCAGCGTCGGCAGCGTCGGATACGCTTTGGCTATAGCGTTAATATATTTTTGAACGGTAACCACGTCTGGTCCGCGAGAACCCTGGCGCAACGCCGTTCCTGGATACGGCGGGGCGTATTTCTGCTGGCCCAAATATAACGTCGCTATTTTATCCCATGTCGTTTGTCCTACTACGCCGTCCGCGGTAATGCCGAGCAGTTTTTGCAGTTCTATTACAGCCGCTTGCGTACCGGCGCCGAATTTGCCGTCTATCGTGACGGGCGGTACGGACGGCAGCGATTTTGACAATCTATTGATATGGTCTTGTAAAATCGACACATATTGATCGCTCACGCCTACTTTGAGCACGTGCCCTGGGTAAGGCTCAGTATAACCGTCTTCCGGCGCGCTGTCCTGATACGCGTATACGATTTTATTCCACGTATCTTTACCTACTACGCCGTCTTGCGTAAGGCCGAACAACTTTTGAAAGGCGATGACGGCGTTGTACGTGCCGTTTCCAAAACTTCCGTCCACGGTAAGCGCGGGTATAGTGGGGTAAGTTTCGCCTATTTTGTTAAGATATTGCTGTATGAGCCTTACGTTATCGTTTTTAGAACCAATGCGCAAAGCTACGCCGGGATAGGCGGGTTCTAACAGAGACAACGGATCCGTTTTGTTAATCTCCCAATACAACTCATATAATTTTCTCCAAGTGCCCGGCCCGACCACGCCGTCAGGCGTGAGTCCGGTTTCGGACTGGAACGCTTTTACGGCGTCTTGCGTTGTCTGGCCGAACGTAGAGTCTTCAACGACGGTCGGTATCGCCGAATTGAAATAGGCCGCGTAGTTCAACAGAAATTGCAACTGAGCGACATATTCGCCTTTTGAGCCGAGTCTGATAGTCGTTGTCGGAGGCGTTTGCCCTATACCTATAAATTCACCTTCGCCGGTAAGCTCCGCCAGCTTTTTAACCGCTACGTATATTTGCGTAATCTTATACCATGTCGATTTGTCAATTTCACCTGTTACGGGCAGCCCGAAAACCTGCTGAAAAACTCTGACGCTCTCTTCCGTACTTGCGCCGAAAACGCCGTCCACGTTCGGTATTTTAGGTATACCCGGATAATTGGCCGTTATTCTGTTCAAATAGGCCTGCATTATTTTTACATCGTAATTATTTGATCCTCGGCTAAGCGGATAACCGGGGTAAGTTTCGTTTGTCGCGGTAAATTCCGTCGCTTCGACAAGGCGCAGATCTTCGGGATAATAATAGTGTAATATTTGCAAAGGGGTATATCCGGCCGTCGCGAGCTCTTCGCTACCCCACTGCCAAAGACCTGGGCAATGCACCTTGAGACCGTCGCAGTATTCAGTGAAATACGGTTCTCGATGCCCTTCTCTGCGGCAGTAAATATCGAATATTTCGTCTACAATGCTGTCGATGTTGTCAAAGATTGTGCCGCCGTACACAAAAAATTGATCTGTGGAGGTGGAATTGGTAATATCGAAGTTATATCCCCGGCTCCTGTACCACACCGTATAAATCCGGTTCAGCACAAAAGATATGTGGCAGTAAATATTGGCGTACAGCGCGGCGGTGTGCCATGTCGGATAAATTTCGTGCGAGGCTACGTTCGCGATATAGTCCCTAAAAGGAACGCTCACATTTTGAGCGTCACTTTGATAAGTTCCAAGATGCACTGTGACATACTCGGGTATTTTAACGGTATATCCCTCCGCGGCTCTGCCGGCGCGTGAATTGAAATCCGATAATTCGTCGTTTCTCAACAAATTATGTGTCGATACGTTCGAAGGCAGCGAAGGATCGCTGAGTAAGGTCGGATTAAAAGGAGATTCCGCCGGGATAGAGTTTGGGTCTATTCCGTTGCGGGCGCGTACGCCCTGTTCATTGGGCAAGTATAATTCGTCCACCGGAGCCTCGGTTCCGCTCGCTACCTCTTTAGGGTATAAATATACCGGCTGAGTGCTTTTTATGCCATCAAAAACCTCCGCGTTATATACATCCGCTCCGCCGTAAATATCAATGGGAGCGACATGAATATTATAATAAGCGTTGGGGAGGCCTTCATAATTAGCGTTGTCTGACGCAACCGCTTCAGGCGCGAAAAGCTCCGCATAACTTGTAAATCCGTTCTCGTCCGTTGAAAGTTCGTTCAGCACGTTGCCGCTGAGATCTTTTATAAAGACTCTTGCGCCGCTTACCGGCACTATGCTCATGCCCGAGGTGACTTGAACCCGTAAGAAACCTGTTCCCATCGTTTAACCACCCTCACGTTTTATAGAGCCGCCGCTTTATCCCGTTGCGTCGCCGCTTTTCGGCCGGCCCGTTTTTATATATAGTATATACTGCCGAATCTTCAACTGTTACAAAAGTAAGTTGAGTAAAAACTGGAGCGTGGTTACGTTAAACGTTAATTAATGCCGAACTTAGTTTAAATGACAGATAAAGCCCGGCGCGTCCGGTAATATAAGATCGCGGGCGCTGCCCGGACCTGTCAATTTTTTAGAAAAAGTTGGACAAAAACTTTAGCCGGAAACTTCGTTTCTAGGAAAGAATCGTAAGGTTTTGTCTGAATCTGGGGAAAGACCTATGGGAAGGAGCCAGAAATATAAGATCGCGGGCGCTGCCCGGACCCGACAACTTTTTAGAAAAAGTTGGACAAAAACTTTA
>JAISER010000039.1 GCA_031263985.1 Clostridiales bacterium
ACGATAATGGTTATAGCTGGAACCAAAATCTTCATAAATGTAAAGATTTCCATTCATCAGCGACGGCTTTATAATATCTGGCGTTAAAACCCTGATCACTACCGACGCGGCAAAAAATAAAAAGCCTGCCGCCGCTATTCCAATAAGTGAAAACTTTATAATTTTTGCATGTTTCATAACGCCTACTCCCATCATAAATATTTTTTATAAATATCTTTATTCTTCATTAATATTTCCATGTCCGAAAATAGCTAAAAATCAGCGAACCGCGCATACGCGCGGTTCGCCGTTAGAGTTTTTCGCCCAGATTAATCACGTGGAGGATTCCGCGGTTAACGCGTCGACAAGCTTTGGAATGACTTTGTGCAAATCGCCGACGATGCCCAGGTCGGCGTACTGAAAAATCTGCGCTTCCGCGTCTTTATTAACAGCTATTATTAATTCGGAGCTTTCCATGCCGGCTACGTGCTGTATGGCGCCGGAAATTCCGAAAGCGAAATACAAGTCCGGTCGGACGGTCTTGCCGGTCTGACCGACTTGCCGGTCTTTTTCCACGTATTCCAGGTCAACCGCGCCGCGCGACGCGGAAATTTCCGCTCCGAGCGCGGCGGCGAGGGAGCGCAGCGCGCCGAAATTTTCGCCGGACCCCACGCCGCGTCCGCCCGACACAAGTATCTTCGCCTCCGTTATATCTTTGCGTTTGTTAGATTTTTTCACGGTATTCAATATTTTTACGTTTATGTCTTCAGGCTGGAAATCGACGGTGAATTCCCTTATAACGCCTTTATGCGCCTCTTTTTTGCGCACGACCATGACGCCGGGGCGCACGGTCGCCATTTGAGGCTTGTGGTCAGGGCATATGATGGTCGCCATGATGTTGCCGCCGAAAGCGGGACGCGTCATTAAAAAGCCTTTGGTGTTGGGGTCGATGTCAAGGGCGGTACAGTCCGCCGTAAGGCCGGTGTGTATTCTGGCGGCGGTTCGGGGCGCTAAATCTCGGCCTATGGATGTAGCGCCGATCAAAACGATTTCGGGATCCTGCTCTTTCAGTATGGCTGAAAACGCTTTTGTGAACGGCTCGGTCAAATAGTCGGCCAAATAGTCATGGTCCGCGTATATGACTTCGTCGGCGCCGTGGTCGATGAGCTCTTGGGCGAGGCCGCTGATGTTTTTGCCAAGCAATACGGCGATAACCTTTTGGCCCAACGTGTCCGCTAATTCTTTCCCCTTGCCGATTAATTCAAGCGAAACTTTTTGAAGCGCCGCGTCGCGCTGTTCGCAATATATCAATACGTTTGCGCTCATAATAGACATTCCTCGCTTTTATATAATAAATTTTTCTTTTAATTTGCTTACGATCAGTTCCACGGCCTGGTCAGTCGTCACGCCGTCGTGGAATTGCCCAAGCGCCTTCGGGCTTTTTGTAAAAGACTTGAAAACGCGCGTGGGAGAACCTTTTAAGCCTATATTCGCGACATCCACATGATCTTTTATATCTTGGTACGATATGGTTTTCACCTTGTCTTCGCCATAGGCGTCAAAAACGCCGCCTACGGTCATATATCGCGGTTTGTTCAGTTCTGAAAGCGTAGTTATGAGCGCCGGCAATTTCACTTCAAGTTCCTGATATCTGTCTTCGAACTGTCTTTTTAAGAAGAGCTTGCCGTCTTCGCATTTAAATTCTTCGACATAGCTGACTTGCGGAAGGTTTAAACGCTCCGCGATCTGCGGCCCGACTTGCGCGGTGTCGCCGTCAATGGCTTGGCGCCCCGTAATAATTAAGTCAAATTCCATCGTCTTAAGGGCGCCGGCGATTGTGCTGGCGGTCGCCCACGTGTCCGCGCCGCCGAACATCCTGTCGGTAAGCAGTATGGCTTCGTCGCAGCCCATCGCGAGAGCTTCGCGCAACGCGGCGTCGGCTTGCGGCGGACCCATCGTCAAAACGGTGACGTGCGCGCCGTATTGATCTTTTAGAGATAACGCGGCTTCTATGCCGGATTTATCGTCGGGGTTTATAATGGAAGGAACGCCTTCCCTGATAAGCGTGCCTTTAACCGGGTCAAGCTTTACCTCGGTCGTGTCCGGCACTTGTTTAACGCAAACGATTATTTTCATACGATTTTAGCCTCCCAATTAATTTACTTTCAACGCGGCGGCGATAACCATCTTTTGCACTTCAGAGGTTCCTTCGTATATCTCCGTGATTTTAGCGTCGCGCATCATTCTTTCAACGGGATATTCGCGCGTATAGCCATAGCCGCCGTAAAGCTGGACGCACCTTCTCGTGACGTCGGAAGCCGTTTCGGAGGCGAACAGCTTGGCCATAGCCGCGTACGCTCCGTAAGGGGCGCCTGAGTCTTTGGCTTTCGCCGCCCTGTAAACAAGGAGTCTCGCGGCGTCGACTTTCGTCTGCATATCAGCTAGCTGGAATTGGGTGTTTTGAAATTGCGACAGTCTTTTGCCAAATTGTTTTCTTTCCTTTACGTAAGCGATAGTACAGTCTATGGCGCCTTGAGCTATGCCGAGCGCTTGAGCCGCGATGCCTATTCTGCCGCCGTCAAGCGTTTTCATCGCGATTTTAAACCCGGAGCCGGGCGTGGACAGCAGGTTTTCCTTAGGCACGGGACAATTCTCGAAGATAAGCTCACACGTCGCCGAACCTTTTATGCCCATTTTTTTCTCTTTTTTGCCGATGGAAAAGCCATCGTAACCTTTTTCCACAATAAAAGCCGAACAACCCTTAGTCCCTTTTGATTTGTCCGTCATAGCGATGATTATGTATACATCCGCTTTGCCGGCGTTCGTAATGAAAAATTTGCTGCCGTTTAAGACGTAATTGTCGCCGTCCAAAACGGCGGTTGTGGTTTGCATGGCCGAGTCCGTGCCGGCGCCCGGTTCAGTCAGTCCGAAGGCCCCAAGATATTCGCCCGTCGCGAGTTTCTTTAGATATTTATTCTTCTGCGCGGGCGTTCCGAATTCATATATCGGACTGGAACAGAGGCTTGTGTGCGCCGACACTATTACGCCGGTCGTGGCGCAAACCTTGGAAAGCTCTTCCACGCATATGGCGTAAGCCATGTTATCCCCGCCCGCTCCGTGATACTCTTTGGGGAAAGGGATGCCCAAGAGGCCGATTTTAGCCATTTTTTTCACGGTGGAATCGGGAAACTCCTCTTTCTCGTCGGTTTCTTCCGCAAGAGGCTTAACTTCGATTTCGGCGAACTTTTTAAACAGCTCTTGCGCCAGTTTGTGTTCTTTGGAGAGATTGAAATCCATAACGCATACTCCTTCTTGACAGATTATTTATAACGTTTGACACAGTCTAACATAAACATTCCGCGCGCGCAATATTCCCGTTGGAGAGCTGACTCCGCGCGCCGCGCGATTTTTGTCCGAATATACCATTAAACTCGTCCAGAGGTTATACAGGAATTGGCAAATACCGCGCTCGATATCGTTTATAATTGACGATTATAATGAAAAGGCGCGGATTTATAGCGGAAAAATTCTAATGCTGAACTTATGCTGGACTCAGTCTGAAACATAACCGTCCGAACGGTCTTTTTCACGCCGGGCTTTGTTGCGAAGCCTCGCCGAACCATTGGGTTCGCCTGCGTTTCACGCCTAGCTCAACGCGAAAAATCCTCACCTGGTTTAGCTATGTTTCAAACTGAGTTCAGTATTAGTTTGAACCATAACCAAACCGGACGTGAAAAAGATCGTTCGGACGGTTAGGGTTTAGACTGAGCTTTAGTATAAAGCCTCAAATTTTGGCCGTTCGCTGTTTTGGGCGGCGTTTTGGCGCATGGATTCCGCGGACCGTGGATAGCGGGAGGGATTGCTTTGGAAAAGACGGCGGTAAAGAGCGAATTAGCGGCGCGTCCGCGCTCGCGCGATAGGACAGGCCTTTACGTGTCGAAACGTGAGGTTTCGGTGATCGCAATCGGGATATTGGCTTTTTTCATAGGGCGGGTGAAAGTGTTTGAAGTGGTGAACCCTGTAATTACGGGGTTTTTATCCAGTCTCATATCGGCCGGTCCACTGTTCGCGGCGGCGGCCGCGCTCTGTTCGGCGGGCGCGCTAACGCGCTTTACGGGCGCGGCGTTGTTAAAATACGCGATATGCATCGTGTTTTTGACGGCGGAGCATTTTGTGGCGCTGAAAAAAAAGATAAAACTGTCGCTGTCGGCGAGCGCGGCGGCGGGCGGTTGCGCGGCGCTCGCATCGGGCGTCATATACGCGGCGATAAACGGTTTCGGGTTGTATTTCATAGCTTTGGCCGTCGTTGAGGCGGCGCTCGCTTTCTTTCTGACCGTCGCGTTGAAGCGCGCCGTAACCGCTTTGACGGACGCTGAAGCCGCGAAAGTTATGACGAACGAGGACATGATGAGCGTGGCGGCGCTTTTCGGCGCGGTGATGGCGGGCGCGGCGGACATTCACATAGGCGGAGTATCGCTTCGGATGTTCATGGCGACGGCGTTTGCGCTGACGGCGGCCTATCGCGGCGGCGCGGCCATAGGTTCGGCGGCTGGCTTGTCGCTGGCTCTCGTCCTTTATATGCTGGGCTTTGATAGAGAGGGAGCTATAGCCGCGTATGGAGCGGCGGGCCTTTGCGCCGGAATGTTAAAGGAGAAAGGGCGAGGGTTCACGGTTTTAGCGTTCGCGGTTTCGTTTTTATCGATTGGTTATTATATGGACAGGTCTTTTATAAAGGGGGAAACGCTTTTTTCGCTGGGAGCGGGAGCGGTTTTGTTTCTTCTTATGCCGGGCAGGCTTTACTTCAACGTAAATCCGGCGTTGAGCCACGCCGCGAACAGCGCGGACGATTACATAGAGCGCGTAAAAGACGTTACGGCCGCGAGGCTGGCGGCGTTCGCGAACGCTTTCGCCAATATGTCGCGCACGTTTGGCGGCTTGAGCGAAAGGAAAGGAGGGCTGACGAAAAACGACATATCGAAGCTTATAGACGATATAGCGGCGCAGCGCTGTTATGACTGCGTGAAACGGAGATATTGCTGGGAGGAAAGATTTTACGAGACGTTTCAGTCCATGTTCGGGCTGGTGGGCTTATGTGAAAAGAAAGGCGTGATAGACGCCAAGGACGCGCCGGATACCTTCTCGTCCGTATGCGTAAAAGTCGAGGAAATAATGCGGACGGCGAGCGGGCTTTACGGTTTGGGCAAAGTTGATATGGCGTGGAACAACAGGGTGATGGAAAGCAGAGAGCTTGTCTCGCAGCAGCTTGCCGGGGTTTCGGAGATTATGAAAAGCTTATCGCGCGAGCTTGACCTGCATATAAATTTTAAAAGAGATCTCGAAAAAGCGGTAAAGGAAGAAATGGACGTCGCTAAAATTAGCTTTGAAAGCGTTGTAGTCATTGAAAACGCTGACGGTCAATACGAGGTCACGCTGATTCATGAGCCTAGCTACGGCAAAAAGCTGTGCCAACGCGAGATAGCGCCGATCGTAAGCCGCGCGCTCGGTCGAGAGATGCGCGCTATAGCCGATTGCTCACGGAAAAACGGCTTTTGCTCGCTCCAGTTTATAGAGGAACGAAAATTCAGGGTGACGCGCGGCGTGGCGCGCCTGGCGAAAACGCCTCACGAATTTTCCGGCGACAGCTATTCGTTTATGGAACTGAAAAACGGACGATATGTTATGGCTTTGTCCGACGGGATGGGGACGGGCGAGCGCGCTAAAGAGGAAAGTGAGGCGGCAATAGGGTTGCTGGAGGATTTCATCGAGTCCGGATTCGACAAAGAGATGGCCGTGAAAATAATAAATTCGGCGCTTGTGTTGAAAAGCGACCGCGATTCCTTTTCGACGCTCGATATATGCTCAATAGACACGAGTACGGGCGAGGCCGAGTTTATTAAGATAGGCGCGGCGGCGACGTTTTTGCTTCGAGAAGGCGGCGTGAGCGCCGTCAAGTCCACCAGCTTGCCGCTTGGCATACTGGATGACGCGGATGTGGAAATTTCACGTAGAGCGCTTAAACACGACGACCTTATCGTTATGGCGACTGACGGCGTGACGGAGGCGTCGGACGAGTACGTGGACAAGGGCGAATGGATCATAAGACTGCTGCCGAAGATTAACGCGGCGAATCCGCAGGAGATCGCGGACATTATATTGAGCGAGGCGGAGAAAAAGTCCGGCAAACGCGTGAAGGACGATATGACCGTTCTGGTCGCTAAAATTCGCAAGAAAAGGTTGTGAGGGACTGTTTAAAGGCTCTGTTTGGCGTCCGCTCGACTTTATTTTCCGCCACGCCTTGTCAGCGCTCTTTGCGTATATTCTTCGAATACGCGGCGTTCGCGCTTCCGCGTTTGGCGAAAAGTCATAACAAAAAAATCCGCTAAAAGTGAGATTTTAAACAGGCTCCTAGGCCATCCGCATGACCAAGATTTGGGCGCCTTGGTTGACTTTCGACCGCTATAAATGTATACTTTCATTAATTTCAATGATATAACCGCATTATGGAAAGGGGATTACGCTATGAAGTATGTGGACTTAAGCATAGCCCTTGAACCTGATTTGCCGTCAGATCCTCCCGAATTGACGCCGCGCTTTAAATTCTTTGACCACACTGACGGGATAGAGATGATGAAAAGGGCTTTCGGATGCGAAGCGGAGGCTCTCCCGAAAGAAGGGCTGAGCGCGATTACGATTATTACTTGCAGCGACCATAGCGGCACGCATATGGACGCGCCGTTCCATTACTCCCCCGTTACGGACGACGGAAAGCCAATGGGGTCGATTGACACGCTGCCGCTTGAATGGTGCTTCGCCGACGGCGTTTGCGTGCATTTTCAAGACAAACCCGACGGCTATTTGGTAATGCCGGAAGATTTGGAAGAGTATTTCGCCGATGTAGGATATACGCTTAAAGCGGGCGATATAGTTTTGTTACATACGAGTGCCGACGCGCGTCATGGCTCTGAGCGATATATTGTCAGCGGGTGCGGAGTGGGGCGCGCGGCTACGCTTTGGCTGGTCAATCAAGGCGTGAACATTGTCGGTACGGACGCGTGGAGTTGGGACCGGCCTCTGCCGCTTATAGCCGAGGATTACTCGAAATCTCACGACGCGTCGATAATATGGGAAGGGCATTTGGCCGGAAAGACAGCGCCGTATTTTCAAATGGAGAAGATGACCAATTTAGACCGGTTGCCGCCGTTTGGCTTCCGTTTGATTTGCGTTCCAATTAAAATAAAGGGCGGTACGGCGGGATGGGTGCGCCCGATAGCGATTTTGCCGTAGCGCAAAAGGCGATGGAGAGTTGGTAAAACTATGTTCGTATCGGCGATAATAGCCGCCGCCGGGCGAGGCGCTCGCATGAACGGCGAAACGCCGAAGCAGTTTTTGGAGATAGACGGCGTTTCCATGTTGGCGCGTACTGTATGGAAATTTCAGCGGTGCGCGGATGTTGACGAGATTATAATTGTGACGGGCGAAGATTCGGTTAGTTTCTGCGAGAAAAACATTGTTTTAAAATTCGGCTTTGATAAAACGAGGGCGGTAGTTTGCGGCGGCGATACGAGGTCGGCGTCTGTAAAGGCGGGGTTATCGGCGTGTTCAAAGAATTCGGAAATTGTCTTAATCCATGACGGGGCCAGACCTTTCGTCGATGTTTCCGACATAAGCCGCGTAATAGAAGGAACGGCGCGTTTTAAATGCTGTGTTTTGGGCGCGCCGGTGAAAGACACGATAAAAATTTTGGACGAAGGCGGGTTTGTGGAAAAAACGCCGCTGCGCGGCGCGCTTTGGGGCGCTCAGACGCCGCAAGGTTTTGAATTCGCGATTTTAGAGCGCGCGCATGACGAAGGCGCCGGGGGTTTGGCGACGGATGATTGCGAGCTTGTCGAAAGACTTGGATATAAGGTGAAAATGATAGTTGGGAGCGGGTATAATATAAAGATTACGACGCCGGAAGACTCGCTGTTCGCGGACGCTATAGCCAAACGGGAAGCGTCCGGGCCAAAAGAGGTTTGGATGGAAGAGAAACAATCTATCGATGAGGAAAAGAGAGCTTCCGTTGAAATTTATACTGATGGGGCCTGTTCCGGCAACCCGGGGCCGGGCGGATATGGCGCCGTTCTTATCTATGGAGACGTGAGAAAAGAAATTTCAGAGGGTTATAAATTGACGACAAACAATCGCATGGAGCTGATGGCCGCGATAAAAGGGCTTGAACAGCTAAAAAATCCATGTGACGTGACGTTATATTCCGACTCTAAATATCTTGTGGACGGCGTTATGAAGGGGTGGGCCAAAAAGTGGCGCGCTAACGGATGGATGCGCAATAAAACCGAAAAAGCGCTTAATGATGATTTGTGGAAACGGCTTTTGACGCTTTTAGACAAACATAATGTGACGTTTAAATGGATCAAAGGTCACGCGAACAATATTGAGAATGAAAAATGTGATGTTTTAGCCACAAATTGTGTAAAATCCAATTTATTGCTGGATGATGAAAATTTTATGCGCAATTTTTACAAATAAACGATTGACAGTCTTAAAAAACTGTGCTATTGTTGTGCATGTCGTAATTATTAATTCTTTTTTTAAAATTTAGGAGGCTTTTCAATGAAAAAAGGTAATGTGAAATGGTTTAACGCTGAAAAAGGATTCGGATTTATTTCCGTTCCGGGTGAAGATGACGTTTTCGTACATTTTTCAGCTATTAATTCCGAAGGCTTTAAAACTCTTGAAGAGGGACAGGAAGTCGAGTTTGAAGTCGTCCAAGGAGCTAAAGGTCCTCAGGCTGCAAACGTAGTGCGCTGCTAGTCTATCGTTTTATGCGTTTGCATTAAATATAGATAAGTAACGACGGAGCCTTTCGTTAACGTGCGATTTTCATAGTGAAAATCCGTTAACGAAAGGTTTTTTATTGCCATAAAGGGGAAAACCGTGTAAGAGCGTTATATTTCACTTCATCGCGTTCGGTAAAATTATCAAACCTATCCTCGATGGAAGGAAGTTATGCCCTTTGAAAAAAACATGGCTATCCCGAGGCTTTAAGTTCCAGGTGCCCGAGGATTATTTGTTCTCCTCCGAGCGCTCCTTTGAAGCGGATCTCTCCTAACGTCACCTTATCAAATATTTTTTAATGTTAGATTAAATATTCACCGAACATTTTCCTAACATGTCATTATTAGACCTGTCCTGAAACCTGACTCCGGCGTTCGCGCTTCCCATGTTTGGCGAAAAATCATCACAAAATCCGCTAAAATCAAGATTTTAAACAGGCTTTAACAAATTTATTAATTGAATGAATTTGTTTTTCGTTTAATTTTATAGAACCTTTTCCGCCAAGCCATGCGTGATTGCGAATACCCATTTTAATGGGCAAGGTTTCTTTTTCCGCGTTTATACCTTTGCCTTCCACTATTGAAAGTATCGTTTTTGTTTTATCCATTCCTCCGGCTGTAGTGAATGCCGCTACGGATTTAACAAGTCCAGGATCTAAATTCCCCAAATAATTTATAAGTGAGGAATCTATGCCCCACTTATAGACGCCGCCGCCAATAAATAAAAGATCAACATATTCGACAATCGGGTTTTCAATGGATTCCGCCGTTATTCCCGCCGCTTTTGCGATTGCCTCCGCCACTTCTTTTGTATTGCCGCCGCGTGACTGATACCTGATTGCAATTTTCATTATTTCAACTCCCCCTTAATTCTTTTTTAACGCTTTTATGTATAATTCTTTACGCAATATATTCACAACCGACTCTTAGAGTTTGTTCAAGATCTCCATTTCGCTTCTTTTCGGCCTATCTTCCACCCAAGCCACATGACCGCGGCGAAGCGTAGACAGGTTTGTTATGCGCGGCTCCAACTGTTTTACGCTTATTTTTTATACGCTATTATAAACATTCTTTGAAATGGAAAAAGAACCTTATTATTTGATTGTTCATTATAACGTTTTTTACATTCATCTAAAATTTCATTTTCAAGCTCCCGCTTCTCATCTTCTGTTACCAATTGTTCTAAATATGGTCTTAACGCCGTTGAGCGCACAAAATCAATAATTCCTTTCATCGATTCCATTATATGATAATAATGTGTTTCCCATAAAGTAATTTCACCGGCATACTTATTTAATATTTCATAATAGTAATTAATTTCATGCTGTTTGTTCCAAATATTGCTTTTTATACGATTGTTCCATTTTTCCTTTTTCAAAGCGTCGTTTATAGCGAAATTTACAGGCATATTTTCAAAATTTGGAATTTGCGCGGCGAACGCTCCGTTATCCTCTACCGCATTCCACAATTTTGGTATCAAAATTTCAGGGTTGTCCATCCATTGAAGGGATGCGTTTGAAAATACAAGCGAATATTCTTTATCATCAGCTATGTTTTCCGCTCTTTCGTGTATCCATGTCTGGTTTGGATAATCACTTTTCGCTTTTTCTATCATGCTTTTAGATGAATCCAGCCCAACGACATTACAATTCGGCCATTTGTTTGCCAATATCCGCGTACTGTTTCCGGGTCCGCAGCCAATATCTATAATTTTTTTAGGATTACTCAAACTTATTTTCTCCACTAAATCAATCGCGGGCTGCGTTCTTTCGTTTTCAAAAAGTAAATATTTATCGGGATTCCAATCTTTCATATAATTTCCTTCGCCCAAGCCGCCGTAAAACGGCGCGGCTGATTTTGGCTTTAACGTAACCTTCCGCGCTTGCGGGCGATCATTATGTCAATTATTTAGCGGCTTGGTTTTCAAAGCGCGCGATTCCCGCTTTCAAGCTCTCCGGCGGTTACACCGTGACGATCGGTTTTGTATATTCAGCGTTTGACGGGTACGCCTTCGCGCCTGTCGCCAGGTAATATACATCCGTGGCGAGCGTCTCGCGGCGAAGCATAACTTTAGCGGCGCCAGTCAGAACCGCGTCCGCTTTTTTCATGTTCGTTACAATCGGCGCGACGCTTTTTTTAACGATTTCAGCTAAAAGCGGCGCGGCGCTTTTTTTAAATCCGAGAACGCGCGTATACTGAGGTCCGCCATTTCGCTCATAGAGCGCGAATTCCTCTTTAGATAAACGTATTACGCAGTGTAAAACAGCGCGGCTTATTTTGGTTTTAGCGTAGCGTTTGGCGCTTACAAGCGATATTATGTCGCTTATTTCGCGCGCTTGGCTCTCAAAGCGCGCGATCCTGTTTTCAAGCCCTTCGGTCATATCCATCACGCTTCCAAGCCAACCCGCGTCGTTCGTTTTGACCGTGTAATGAAAAACCCCGCTTAGGCTGTCAATTGACGCTAAATCGGAGTTCTTTAATATTTCATGACACGCGGGCGGCATGACGCGTATGACGCTGGAGATGTCCTTAAACGCGGCCTCGCGTATGGAGGCGGCGGAAACGATCGTCGCGCCGGCGGGTATTTCAGCGACGACTCGCTCCGAAGCCTTTCTTTTGTAAGCGTAAGCGGTAATGGGAGCTTTCTGGCGTATAATCGCCTTCAAATACTCCACGCCTAATATGTCGTTTGGGCGGTCCGTAACGTCAGAAGGCGCGCCTGTCGCGTAAAGAGCGGCTTTGCGCGCCGCGTGATAGCTTAAGCCGCTGTCAAGGCCGTCTTTCAGAACGCGGGTGAAATCGTCTGATTCGGCGGCCAGCGCCTCCGCCGTTTTTTGAAGCTTGACTATGTCGCCGCATTCGGAGCCGAAGCACACGCTGTCAACGACGCCGGTAGAGCGCAGTATTTTGATTGACGCGGACGCGAAGAATTCCGCGCTGGCCGTGGCGTAAGCCACAGGGATCTCTAAGACTATGTCAGCGCCGCAAATGAGGGCCATGCGCGCGCGCGACCATTTGTCCGCAATCGCGGGTTCTCCGCGCTGCGTGAAGTTTCCGCTCATCGCCACGACGATGGCGTCGCGCCCGGACATCTCTCTGGCCGCTTTGATATGCGCGGCGTGTCCGTTGTGAAATGGATTATATTCGGCTACAACGCCAACCGCGGGCATATTCGGACCCCTAACTTTTCGCGTCGTTGTAAAACAAAATTTCGTCGGGCATTACAAGGTCGAGCTGTTCGCGGGCGATTTTTTCAACAAACGCGTCGCTGCCGTAATATTCGCGGCTTAATTCCAGACGCGCGGCTTTAGTCGTTTCGTTGTCTATCATGGCGCGCGTTTCATCCGCCATGCGGGTATATTCGCTTATATCTATCGCTTTGGAAAAAATCGCCACCGTGGCCGACGCAAGGAGCGTCAGCCAAAATAATATGTACAGTCGAAACCGGATTTTGCCTCTATGTTTTTGGTCTTTAGTATCCAAGCGCAACACCTTATATCTTTTTCAGAATATTCAAACTGCGTTTAAATGATTTTTTCTTAATTTTGACATATCGTTTTGATTTTTGCAACAAGTTTTTCGCGGGCTTTTCCGCTAATTTAACCTTTTCAAAAGCAAAAGACGCCAAAACGGACAGTGTTTTGACTATAAATCTGACTGGAATCAGTATTAAACGCGTCACGGCTTTAATTATTTTTTTAATGACGGTTATCACCGCGATAAAAATTTTTATGATAACCCGGCTTAGCGTCGCGAAATATAAAACGGCGCCTACAGCCGCGCCGACAAATGAAAAAGCGCGCGTTTCGCCGCCGTTTACATGGAGCGTAAGCAAAAACATGCCTGCCGCCGCGATAAGCCAAAACATAGCGTCCTCGACCTGCACTACCGCGTTGTGATGTTTGACGGCGAGTCTTGTTACCCGAAACAAATCGTAGACAAAGCCTATAGCGAAGCCCGCCAAAACCGAAATGAAAAAAAGCGTCGTCTGACTTAACATGTTCTTCCTCCGTCTGACGAACCGTCATTTAAACAGTTTGTTAAAAAATGATCCGCCGCCTTTGCCAAAAGCCGATTGATCCTCGTAGGTTACGCTGGCGATATCGCCGTCAATCTCAAGCTCTCCGTTTTCCAGGTTAAGTCTGCTTACGTGCAGATTTACGCCTCTTATGACAAGCGAGCCAAGCTCCGTATCCGTTATCACCGTTTCGTCGTCAAAAGAAATAACGTCTATAACGCCTGTAACGACCGCGATTTCCCTTCGTGAGACGTTTATAGAATGTTTGGAAAAGCTTCTTTTTTCATCAGCCATAATATGCTCCTTTCGCGCCACGGCGTCTTTCTATAAATATATGAGCGTTTAAAGGAGCGCTATGACTTTTCTTAACGTATATTACTCGGCGGGAGCAAAGGCGGCTTTGGCCGGTTAACCGTATGAGGCCGCGTTTATGAAACATTTAAACGCGTCGCCGGTTGACGTTACGCCTTCGAACAGATAAGCCGGTTGGACTACGCTGTCCTCGTATATATACGCGAGCGAGCATTTGGCAAGCTCTATCAGCTCGCCGTCAGGCAAGTCGAGAGGCAGACGCGTCGCCGCGGTTTCCATGGATATCGTTTTAACGCTGCCAAGCCGTTGATAATGTATGTTGTAATATGTCAAAGACTTAACGCCGCCGTTGGCGTTAAGCGTTACGGATGTGGTGAAAGAATAGTTTTTGATGTTCCCTATGCGGTTGATGAAACAGACTTCATACGTTTCGCCGTCAAAGTTCGTTTCCGCCTCCTCATAGCTTAAAAACAGGAATCTTTTGTCGATAAAATCTTCGGCTATTTTAAGGGCCTCTTCGCTTGTTATAAGCTCATCCTCGCCTTTGGCCGCCTTCGTTACGTAGTTTATTAGATTGCCGTATTTACTGACGTATACGGATCCATTTTCGTCGGAGCAGCTGAAATATTGCTCCGTCTCCTCTATGGCCGCCGAAACGTCGGGTTCAGATACGTTCATGCCGAACAATAAAAAATAATATATCGCTCCGTCTATGTCAAGCGTTTTGTATTTGGGCATGTATGTGTTGAGCGTGCCTGACGGCGTACGCGAAAGTTTAAACTTTATGTCGTAAATGTCATTCAGGCGAGGGTTGGCGGCGTCCGTTCGCCACGCGGTCGAGACGCTGGTAAGAAATGGCGTCGGCGAGAATCGCTCGTTAAAAAAAATAGCGAAACTGACGAAGAAAATCAGCGTGAACAAGAAATAGTATTTTTTCATCAATGCGTATCACCTAGTCGTTGTCGTTTTATTAGCGCAGTCATTATTAGGATGGGGAAATAATTACATATTTATACGCGTCGGACCTAAAATATATTGAAAATAGGGAGACAAAACGTTATAATACGCACGGCGGCGAAGCTTCGAGGCGATTGCGAAAGAGCTTACGCGAGCTAAACGGAGGTTGGGCTGATGGTATTCAACTCGTGGACATACGCGTTTTTTTTCGCGGCCGCGCTCCTGGTCTATCATATATGTCCGCGCAAGCTCAAATGGATGTCGTTGCTGGCGGCCAGCTGCATATTTTATATGGCGTGGAATCCGGTCCTGATGCTTTTGCTTATTTTTGTCGCGTTAGTGAATTTTTTGTGCGCAATGGCGGAAAACCATAAAAAACCGGCGCTTGTGATAGCGCTGGCGCTTAGCTTCGGCGTTTTGGCGGCGTTTAAATATCTGAACTTTTTACTGTCAGGCGTTTTAGGCCTTTTTGGCGAAACGGCTGAATTTGACATAATTCTGCCGATGGGCATCTCTTTTTATACGTTTCAGTCGGTAGGATATACGATAGACGTTTATAGAGGCGTTATGGAGCCGCAAAAAAACTTCTTCAAGTTTTTGCTTTTTATAACGTTTTTTCCTCAGCTTGTCGCGGGTCCGATAGAACGCGCGGAGAATATTACGCCGCAACTGTTCTCCGGCGAAAAGCTCTCTCTCGACAATTTCATGGACGGCGGCGCGTACATGATACTGGGCTATTTTAAAAAAGTCGCTGTCGCGGACAGAATAGCGATCGCTGTGAACGCCGTATATAAGGCGCCTGCTAATTTTGGGGGACTCGCGCTTATAACGGCCGCCGCGCTGTTTTCGTTCCAAATATATTGCGACTTCAGCGGATACAGCGATATCGCCGTCGGGTGCGCGAAGTGCTTCGGCATAGATTTGTCGCAAAATTTTCGCCAGCCGTTTTTATCTAAAAGTTTAAAGGAATTTTGGCGCCGTTGGCACATATCGCTGTCGTCATGGTTTAAAGATTACGTTTATTTTCCGCTTGGCGGAGGGCGCGTTTCAAAGCCGCGCCGCGCCTTCAACACGCTGCTGACGTTTTTATTAAGCGGTCTTTGGCATGGCGCAAGCGTGATGTTCTTGGCGTGGGGCTTTTTGCACGGCGCGTGCCAGGCTGTTCTGGAGTTTTCGCCAAAGATTCTGGCCGGGAAGAAATGCTGGCTTTGGGATTTCTTGCGCGTATGCGCGACGTTTTCGTTCGTTACGTTCGCGTTTATATTCTTTAGGGCGGGGACGTTCGACGTCGCGTTTACGTTCATCAGCCGTTTGTTCGTAGATGTGAACGAATGGATGAAGATCGATTATATATTTAAAACGCTGGAAGGATTCGGCATGGGCGCCGTTGAGTTTTTGACGGGCGTCGGGTGCGTGACGGCGCTTATCGTTACGGACCTCATAGGCGGCGAGACAAGCTTTTTCGACAAGACGCGGGGCGCCGCTCGCTTTTTAGCCTGCGCCGCTTTAGCGGTCATAACGATTTCAACGGGAGTGTTTTATGACGCGCAAGGCTTTATATATTTCCAATTTTAAGAAAACGCTTATATTGATTTTGTTCATCGCCGCTTTCGCGTCGGCGTCGGTTGGCGTGGGCGAGTTCTACGAGTCTATAGCCGCGAAAAACAAGGTTAATTTATGGAGCGAGCAGCGATTCAGCGATTTTTACGCGCTGGAACGTAATTCGATTGACATAGCTTTTTTGGGTTCGTCGCATTCATATTGTACGTTTGATCCGGAAAAGCTCGAAGACACGCTGGGCATGACGTGCTATCAGCTTGGAATGCCGGGGCAACTGCCGGACGCGACCTATTATACGCTGTTAGAGCTTTTAAACTATCAGAACCCGAAATGCGTCGTCGTGGAGCTTTATTGGGAATTGACCGACAAGGAATTCGACATGAAGCAGGCGGAAGCGCTATTTCGGGCGCTTAAAAATGAGGAGCTACAAAAGGATTATTTTAAAAACGTCGTTCCGCCGGGCGAAAAGTTAAGCTATATGATTAAGCCCGTACGTTATCAGCGGGATGTTTTCGCGTGGGCGGAAACGCGATTTTGGAGCGTCGCGGAAGAAAAGCTGGGCGTGAAAAGGCGCGTTCCCGAAGGCGTGGAATACTACCGTTCAAAAGGCTATATTTACTGCGACTATGTCATGGGCGAAGATGAGTATGTAAAAATTTCAAACGAAAAGGGATTGGACGGCGCGCAGTGGCGAATTGCCGGCGCGCAGGAGAAATATTTGAGGATGATAGCGGAACTGTGCGGTGAACGTCGCATAAAGCTCGCGTTCGTTACCGCGCCTGTGTCCAATGTGTATTTGAGCGGCGTGGAGCGTTATGACGCTATATACGACGCGGCGCGCTCGCTCGCGGACGAATGCGGCGCGCCGTATTTGGATTTTAACCAAGTGAACGCTCAAAAGAACGTTTTTGAAGACAAGCGTTTCCGTGACGCCAGGCATCTTAATGACTCAGGCTCGACGGTCGCGTGCGCTTATTTCGCTGAATGGCTAAAAAATATTCTTGTTGAATGATACGCATATATAATTGGCGTAGCGCTAAGACTATAAATGTAATGCCGGTCGCGTTCGTTCAGAACGCTAGGCTGGCGAAAAATAAAAATCCATGAGAATTGAAGCTAGAAGGGAAAAAGAAAAAAGGACGAAAATAATGGACGAAAGCCGCCAGCCGCATAAAACGGAGGCGGCTTCTATATTTTAAAGGATGAGAAGGATTTTTTTGGGGGAAACTTTTTGAAAAAAGTTTCCCCCAAGCCCCCTTCAAAAACTTCTCCAAAAACTCCGCTTCGCGTCGTTTGTGAATGGGCATGGTCGGGGCAAAAGGGGAGAAAGGGATTTTTTTTGGGGGAAACTTTTTGAAAAAAGTTTCCCCCAAGCCCCCTTCAAAAACTTCCCCAAAAACTCCGCTTCGCGTCGTTTTTGAATGGGAGTGAAGGTTATTCTCATGGAACGAGAAAGAGGTTTAAATGAATTTTTCGAAAATCTTTTCTAGTATTTGTTCAAAAACGGAGCGAAGCGAAGTTTTTGGATAAAAGCTTTTTGAAGGAGGTTTAGAGAGAACTTTTTCTCGAAAAAGTTTCCTCTAAGAAAAAATCTTCAAAAAAGTTTTTTTCCCGAACCGCTTTTAGGAAACGAAAAATGGTTTTGGGAGCCTTTTGGAAATCTTTTCTGATTTCTCTCAAAAACGGAGCGAAGCGGAGTTTTTGAATAGAAGCTTTTTGAAGGAGGTTTGGAGGAAACTTTTTCGAGAAAAGTTTCCTCCAAGAAGAAATCTTCAAAAAAGTTTTTTTCCCGAACCGCTTTTAGGAAACGAAAAATGGTTTTGGGAGCTTTTCGGAAATCTTTTCTGATTTTACTCAAAAACGGAGCGAAGCGGAGTTTTTGGATAGAAGCTTTTTGAAGGAGGTTTGGAGGAAACTTTTTCTCGAAAAAGTTTCCTACAAGAAAAAATCTTCAAAAAAGTTTTTTTCCCGAACCGCTTTTAGGAAACGAAAAATGGTTTTGGGAACCTTTCAGAAATCTTTTCTGGTTTTGCTCAAAAATGGAGCGAAGCGGAGTTTTTGGATGAAAGCTTTTTGAAGGAGGTTTGGAGGAAACTTTTTCTCGAAAAAGTTTCCTCCAAAAGAAAATATTTTAAATTTACTTAGCGCCGCGTCTTTTTATTACGGAAACGATTGTTTTAAAAAAGATCTTCACGTCAAACGCTAATGAATGGTTTCTTATGTAATAAAGTTCCATATCCTGCCGTTCTCCTGTTGAATATAGGGCGTCGTTTCGTCCGTAAGCCTGCCAGTAACCTGTTAGGCCGGGCTTAACGGACAGGAATTCATCCGCGTTATCCCCATAGAATGCCAGTTCCATTATGGTGACGGGCCTTGGACCTATGACGCTCAAGTCGCCTTTCAGGATATTCAATAGCTGCGCAAGCTCATCGACGCTCGTATGGCGGAGGAAGCGTCCGAGTTTTGTTACGCGCGGATCATTGTCAATCTTATATTCCATTTGATATTCCGATAGCTGTTCAGGCGTCAGAATGTCTTCCAGCGGTCGATCGTCTTTGCGCATGCTTCGGAATTTGTACAGATAAATCTCTTTTCCGTTAAGCCCGACTCGCTTGTGCCTGTATATAGGTGAGCCGCGTGACGCCACAGTTGTGATTACAGTGATCAGAGCCAGAAACGGGGAGAGTATCGCAAGTCCCAAGAGCGACGCCGCGATATCAATCGCCCGTTTCGCGAATAGCGCGCGGCGTTTTTGTCTTCGGGAGGTATGAAGAGGAGGTTTGGTTTGCTGTTTCGTAAATTCTTTGAGACTTTGTAGCTGGGTCGTGGAATTATATGATTCTTCGCTGGTCATATGCCCATCCTTATTTCATGGCGAAACTACGCCGTATTTCTGATTTACATTAATGTTTTCGGCAAGCCGATTCATTGGCGCCGAGGATTCGTTTAGCTCGCTCGTAGACATGGACGCTTCGGACGATCATGAGCGAGCTCGCTTAGAGCAATCATAATATCGCTGATTATAGCGCTATGCCATTTGGCAGTAAAGACAAAATTATATAAAGTTCGTTATATTTTAGTCAAATGAGCGAAAACTACGTTCGCGTAAATATAGCGAGGATACGGCCCATTGTCGCCGAGGGACGCGTAATGACGGTTATTATAACGACGTTAAAATATGGGGAACTTGTTCAGCGAGAACCGCCGCGGGTCATGTCGTTTTTGCGTTTTCTTGATGGAGATGGCGTTGACGCTTTAATTTAAGCGTGAGTCATGAGGCGCGTTTCGTTTACGCATATCCGCGCGTTTACCATTTTGGGCAAGTTTTCTTAAAGAGGCATACCGCTTCCAAGTGAACCGTGCGCGGAAACATGTCGTGGGCTTTCAACCGCTCAGGTTCATAGCCGAGCGCGGACAATATCCGCGCGTCACGCGCCAGCGACGACGGCTTACATGATAGATAAACGATTTTTTCCGAGCCGAACGCCGCGATTTTGGGCAAAGCCTTTGGATGTACGCCGTCACGCGGCGGGTCAAGTATAATGATGTCGGGCGCGGCGGACATGTCGTCAATGACTTTTAAAACGTCTCCGCACATGAAAAAGCAGTTGCCAAGACCGTTGGCCAAAGCGTTTTCTTTCGCGGCCAAGATGGCCTCGTCCGTTATATCTACGCCGTACGTTCGCGACGCGCCGTTTTTGGCGAAGAACTGCGCTATGGCGCCGGCGCCGCAATACAAGTCAAACGCGGTTTTTCCGTCAAATGGCTTCGCGTATTCAAGCGCCGTTTCATAAAGCTGTCCGGCTTTTTGGGAATTCGTCTGAAAAAACGAAAATGGCGATATTTTAAATGTGAGTTCTGATAAATTTTCGTAAAAATAATTCTCTCCGCAAAGAACAAAGACCGCGTCGGCTTTTACCGCGTCGGCGGGCGAATCGCTCACTGTGTGTATCGCGCCGGATATTTCGCCGTCCAGCTTTAACGCGGTCAACCCTTGCGCGAATGGCAGTAAATCCGTTTTAAGCTCGGACGACGTCACTATATTGACCAGTATTTGGCCGGTAAAAAAGCCTTTTCTCAGGACGAGGAAGCGAAGCGCACCGGTTTTACGCTTTTTGTGGTAAAAGGTTTCGCCGGAATTTCTGAAGAAATCAAGCGCGTAAACCAGTATGGAGCAAAAATCTCTGTCGGCTATGTTGCATTCCGCGACGGTGACGACCTCATGGAAGCGGCCCTTTTTTCTTAAGCCAAGCGCGAGCGGGCCGCCTTTTTCTTCGTCGCCGAATGAAAACTCCATCTTGTTGCGGTAGCGCTCAGCGGACGGCGCCGCTTCCAATCCCTCGTAAACGAAATCGTGTCCAAAGTCATCGCCTAAGGCTTTAAGCAGATTTTTTTCCTTTATATCAAGTTCTTCGGAATATTCTAAGTTTTGCGTGGCGCAACCGCCGCACGCGCCAAAATGGGGGCAAACGTTCATAAACTCTCCGTTTCCGGCTTTGAGGCCGCGTCTGATTAAGGCGTTAACGGCGACGGGTCAGAAAACGTCCGGATCGTCCTCAAACACGTCGTTTTTAGCCCCGTTTTGGTCGCCGGACAGCTTTATCGTGCGAAACGTCGCGACGCTTATCAGGTCGGCGAGCTTCGACAAGTCCATGTCGGAACAATCACGGAACCCATTGCGTCCGAAAACCTTTAATTCTTCGGCGGCTCGCGGGTTGTTCGTCGTCTCAATGCCTATAGCGCACATTATAGCCTTTTCCCCTATTTTTGTCGAGACAAGTTTTTCCACGGCCCGCGAGTAAAGGGCGGCGTCGTTGCTTTCGCCGTCAGATATGAGCAGCATAAACGGGAGTGAGAACCGCCGCCCGATGTATTCGCGGTAAACGTCGTCTCCGACGCAGGTCAGAAGCAGCTCGATGGCTTGTTCCGTCGGCGTGCCGCCGCAAGGTTCGTTCGCAGGGATGTCATTCCAAACGAAGTCGTCGGCGTTTACGCCTTTGTTGAGACCGCCGACTTTCCACTGCGCGCCGTTCATGCCAAACGTTATCACGCGCGCTTGAATGTCGAAAAGCCTCTCTTGTCCCTGAATCTTTTTAAGCTCGGGCCATAGCTGGTTCATGGCGTTGTTTACCGCCGCTATGCGGCTGCCGCACATAGAGCCGGACATGTCCACGAGAAAAAACATAGGTATTGTCTTTTTCGCCGGCCCTTCGCTCATGCCTTCCATAATGTCGTTAATTTTATCTTCGTTTCCCACTGACGTTTCCTCCTCAGGATATTTTACGGCGAGACGTTTTTCTTTAGTATATCCAAACAAACGCTTGTTAGGCGCGGAGGGTCATTTGTTCGCCAAAATCGACGCGTATCGCAAAGCTTCGCGCGCGTTCATAACTTTTAAGATAGCGTTTATTCCTTCGACCTGATTTTTGTCGGAATTTTTGATAAGATCCAGCAACGCCCTCTGTTGTTCGCTGTCAGCGCAGCCGATTTTTTCGCGCAGCTCTTCGTCGAATTTTTCCAGCAGCTTATTAATTTCCACGATTTTAATTATAATTTTAAATATCCGGCGATATTTTGGCTCTATAAAGCTTAGGGAGGATTTTATCGAGCTTAAATCAGTGGCTGGAGGTTTTGTTTTCCCGGCTGTTAACGGTATGTCAACGGGTCGCGCGGCGCCTGACGGCGCCCGGGAGAGCGCCTGCGCGAAATCCGGCGGCAAATTTTTTATCAGGCCGCCGAGCGAACTCAACAGTTCCGCCGATAAATTTTCCATTCGTTCAACTCCATTCAAGTCGCTTTATGTAGACGCCGCGCCGTTGCAAGCTTTAAATACGCTTTTTTACGACGCGGCGCGGTATGGCCGTTTAACTTAAGCGATATGCGAGTCAAATGACCATGAAATCTAACCGCTGCGCGATGAAACGCCTATTTAGCCCCAACCGCCTCATAAGCGGAATAGCCGCCGCCGCATTTCGGTTTACCGCCGCCTAAGGACAGAAGCAAAAGAAGCGTAGTCAAATTGTCCGCGCATAGATTGCCGCCGGAAAGCGCCAATATAAGCAAAAGCGCAGAACTATCCATATCAAGCAGCCCCTCTCTGTTTTGATTTCACCATATACTATGAATAAGCGCGGCCAAAATTGACACGTTAATACGATGAATATCGCGTCTCGCATGAATATTTTATCACTAAACGAACCAACCTAAATTCAGGAATTTATGTATTTAAGGAGGTTCTCTTTAATGAGCGTTTTTTTTAAAGGCAAAAAGAGGATAGCGGTGATTATGGCGGCGGTTGTGACGCTGATGAACGCGGCGCCTGTTTTTGGCGCGGAATCGGCTCCATCGCTTAACGTGAACGCTAGATCCGCCGTACTTATGGAGCCTAGCTCCGGCATAGCGCTTTTGGAACAAAACCCGCATGATAAATTTCCGCCGGCCAGCGTAACGAAGATAATGACGCTGTTGTTAATTTACGAGTCAGTGGAGCGCGGGAAAATAAAATGGGACGACGTAGTGACGGTGAGCGATCATGCCGCGAGCATGGGAGGGTCGCAGATTTTTCTTGAGCCTTTGGAGCAGCAAACCGTGAGGGATCTGACGAAAAGCGTTGTAGTCGCCTCCGCGAATGACGCGGCTGTGGCGCTCGCCGAGTTTATAGCCGGCAGCGAGGACGGCTTTGTACTTATGATGAACAACAAGGCCAAGGAATTGGATATGAATAACACGAATTTCATAAACGCCTGCGGGCTGGACACGGACGGGCACATGACGTCGGCCTACGACATCGCGCTGATGACGCGCGAATTGATAACGAAATATCCGACTATTTACGACTACAGCAAGATATGGATGGACACGATAACGCACAAAACGGCGCGCGGTGAGAGCGAATTCGGGCTTAGCAACACCAATAAGCTGATTAAAGCTTACAATGGCGCGACAGGGCTTAAAACCGGCTCGACATCGCAGGCGCTGTTTTGCATATCAGCTACCGCCAATCGTGACGGCATGGATCTCGTATCCGTGATAATGGGCGCGCCAGACTCTAAAACGCGTTTTCATGAGGCCGTAAAGATGCTTGACTATGGTTTCGCTAACTTCAGTTTAATGAAAGGCGACGAAGCGGGTAAGATAATTGACGCGATTAAGGTGATTAAAGGCAACGTGGAAATAGTGGACGTATCGGTAAAATCTCAAGTTTCGTGCATAGTGCCGAAGGGCAAGGCGGGGACTCTCGAGGGCAAGGCGGAACTTTTGGACGCGCTGAACGCGCCGGCGGCTAAAGGCTCTAAAGCCGGTGAAATCGTTTATTACTTTGAGGGTGAAGAGGTCGGACGGTCTGACTTGGTGACATGTGAAGAAGTGGAGAAAGCTCGATTCGGGGATACGATGAAACGCGTTATTAAAGATTGGCTCAAGCATTAGTCCGATTCGCTTTTGATATTTGGACGACTTATGATACGCGCGAAAAACCCTTTGTTGCGATGACGTTAGAGCGTCTGAAAAAAAAGGGTTTTTTTGCGCTTGCGCCGAATTCCGCCGGAAACCGGCGCGTAAAGAATATCTTGGATAGGTTCTTACTGATTGTCAAACGTTTGAAAGATTCTTATGGAAATTTAAAGCTTTAAGGCGTACAGGTTTTTATAAAATTTATAAAAATTTATAAAAAAAAATGACGAAAAAAAATTGGAGCGCGCGTTCGCTTTTGTTTTTTATCGCAAAATGGTTGCGATATTCATCCGTATATTTTATTAATTTAGCACATAATATAATTCGTCATCAGTGAAATTTTGAGTCGGTCCATTTCAGTGAGATATTTCAAATTGTAACTTGACAAAAATTTTTTTATTATATACGCTATCTATCATGTTTTTCAACGCTTCGGCCTAACTTGTTCGATGTGGGCGAATTATATCGATAGCAGCAATATCCACTTTACTTTAGGCGCGTAAATACATATACTAAAGTAGCGAATGTTCGACATATCGCCGCATATTAAGGAAGTGATAATCATGAAAGTGGAGAAAATAAACGACAATCAAGTCAAATTCGTGCTTAGTCAAATTGATCTTGACGAACGAAACATAAGGATCGCTGAACTTGCTTACGGCTCTGAAAAAACGCAGGCGTTGTTTCGGGAGATGATGGAGCAAGCCAACGTCCAGTACGGATTTGAGGCGGATAACGTTCCGTTGATGATTGAAGCCATACCTTTTTCGTCCGACAGCATAACGATTATAATAACCAAGGTCAGTAACGTGGACGACATTGAAAATAGGTTTAACCTTGTGCAAAATTCTGATTCTAAGTTAAAGGAAAGCATGAAAACGAAGCTTGACGCCACATTCAGAAAGTCTAAGGCGGCTGATTTGATATATATTTTTTCCTTCAACGACTTAGATGACGTAACGAAATTGTCGACTAGATTATACGGAGTATTTCACGGAACGAACATTTTGTACAAAAATGAAAACCGCTATTTTCTTTTGTTGCAAAACGATTACTTCGCTGACGGCATATCTGGCGATGACCTTAACTCGATATTGGGCGAATACGGCCAGAAACACGTGTCAACGCTAATGGCTAAGCATTATCTCACGGAACACGGTGAAATCATAATTAAGCATCCGGCGATAAAAGTAATGGCCGAATATTTGCGATAGATCAGCAAGCGAGCTTTTTAGCTTTTGATATATATGATATTAAAAGGGGTTCGCCATCGGTTTTTAGCGCGGTTTTCGCAGGCGTTAAACTATGACCGATCGGTCTGGCGAACCTCTGAATTTCAGCGGGGATTTCCCCGCTGAAATTCATTAGTCGAGATTCGCGGTTGAGAAGCTAGAGAACTTTATTAGCCGGATAAAAAAAGCGGTCTTACTTAATAATAAATGCGCTTGAAAAATCGTCGCTGGCGTTATAGCCTGTTCAAGATCGGATTTTCGCGCTCGTTTTTTTGCCAAGCGCGAAAATCGCGTAGCCCAAAATATATGTAAAGAACGCTGGCAAAGTATGGCGGAAAATGAGTCTAAAAGACGCGAAACGGAGATTTTGAACAGGCTCTTAGGCTAAGCTTCGCTTTAAGGTTTGAAAACGCGTGTGGCGCTGGAGAACGCGGCGCGCGAAGATTAAGGAACTGTAAAAAAATAAAGTGTACAGTCGGCGTGGCCGGGGCGCAAAAGGGCAAGCCGACTGTATAGGTTATTTTTTTACAGTTCCTAACTTAAAGACTACAGAGAGAAAAAATGGAGGAAACGGAGGAGAGTTCGTTCATGAAAAAAAAATTATTGATTTTGGTCGCGCTTGCCGCGACGTTATTGGCGCTAGTTATACCAAGCGCTAACGCGTTCGCAGCGAGCGACAACAGGATTACGTCTCAGCCTCAGGGCGTCCCGCTGAAAACGCTGTTTATCAATTCCGGGGGGGGCATTACTTCGCGTGAGGCGACAAACGGCGGAACCGACGATATTAAATATATATTGTCCGCTCCGGAGCTTGTAATAGAGCTTAAAGAAGACTTGCCGCTCGAAAGCATCATAAGGCTTACGCTTACGAACGCGAAATGGTTTTTCCGCGACCAACAGTCCGATGACGGGTTGACGGACAACTTACTGGGCGGCGGCGTTACCGCGACATATGACAGCGCGGAGGGTTCGTGGACGCCCGAATCAGGCGAAAAATCGGCGGGGACTTATGTCAGGGCGGGGATACCGCCAAACGACGACAAGTCAATAAAAACCGCTAATTTAAAGTATAAGCTTTCCATTTCCGCCGTCAATGACGCGCAGGCTACTGTGACGTTCGCGGACGGCGGCAACAAAGGGGATATTATACGAATACCCCTTGTTGTGAGGACATTGTCGGAAGGCGAATTTCTGGTCGCGATCGAAAGCGGGTTTTCGACTATAACTAGTTCTACGCTATGCTTTGGGTCTACGGGAGCTATAGGGATCGCGAACGAACATGAAAATGAACAAAAGGCGGAGACGCCGGTTCAGAGCGCGCTTGAAAGCCAAGTGGTCAAAGCTATAAAAGAGAATAAAACGGTTGTTTTTGAGCTGCCTGACGAGATTGACAGGTATGAAACCCCAAGAGGCGTGTGGAAGCTGCTTTCAGAGGCTGGAAAAGCGTTTAAAGTGTCGCGCGGGAATGTAACGATAACTATACCGGGCGATATATATAAAAATGACGCCGTGAAAAACGCGAGCGAAATCGTGGCGGTCATAGCCAACAGTTCGGTAACCGCGGCGCCTGAAAGCGAAAAACTTATAGCGTTTGACGCGAAAAACGCCGATTTTTTTAAGAACGCCTATGAAGTCGGACTGTACGCCGACGGTGAGCCGGTTAAGTTCGGCGGGTCGCCTTTGTCCGTCTTGGTCAGTTTTGATACAGCTAAGTATACGGAGCATGAGCTTCAGAGTCTGACGTTTTATATCGATGGAGGATCGCGCGTCGCCGGTCGTTTAGAGGGCGCGTCATATGTGTTGGGCGCCGATGTGACGGGCGTCTATTACGCCGTAATAGCGCCGAACGCCGTGTCGATAAAGCTGGCTGTAGGCGAAAAAGCGTATATGATAAATTCCGTTCCGAAAGCGCTGGATGTGGCGCCGATAATACGCGGCGAACGCACGCTTGTTCCGGTCCGTTTCATAGCGGAAGCGTTCGGAGCGGGAGTTTTGTGGAACGATAGATCTAAATACGCCGTTATCAATTTTGGAGACAGGGAATTGACATTGACGGAAGGCGTTAATTTGCCGAATATGGACGTTTCGCCGATTATTATAGACGAGCGATTCTTTGTGCCGATACGATATATCGCGGAGAGCTTTGGCTCGGAAGTTAAGTGGGACGCCATAAACAAGACTGTCGAAATTAACCAAAGGCTAGGATAAGCGAAGCGCCGCGCTTCTTTGATGGAAGCGCGGCGCTTTTGCGTCGCTAATTGATAGACTGAATTCAAATAGTCTTTTTCACGCCGGGCTTTGTTGCAAAGCCTCGCCGAACCCATTGGTTCGTATGCGTTTCGCGCCTGGCTCAACGCGAAAAATCCTCACCCCGGTTTGACAATGTCTCTGAGCAATCAATCTAAAGGCGCCGTTCCGACATGATTTGTCAGCGCTCATTTTGCGTATATTCTTTAAATACGCGGCTTTTGCGTTCGGCAAAAAGATGAGCGCGAATCCATCGAAGCCACGCGAATTGATTGGATGATTGGCTCGTTCGTTATGTCATCACCGCGGATATAGAAATCAAGGAAAACGACATATTGATTCGTTTATTTATCAGCTTACGACGTTTATTCCCAGTTCCTTCAATTGCGCTGAACTCACCGCGGACGGCGCTTCCGTAAGCGGGCAAGACGCGTCCTTTACTTTGGGAAACGCTATTACGTCGCGTATGGAGTCGCCGCCGGCGAGCAGCGCCGTGATGCGGTCCAGACCGTAGGCGATGCCGCCATGCGGCGGCGCGCCGTATTTAAACGCCTCCAGCAGATATCCGAACTTATCGTTCGCTTCTTCGTCTGAAATGCCAAGCGTAGCGAACATTTTGCGCTGTATGTCGCCTCTGTATATCCTTATGCTGCCGCCGCCTATTTCGCTGCCGTTGAGTACAATGTCGTACGCTTTAGCGCGCGCGGCGGATGGATTCGACATATCGGCGTCTTCATCGGCGGGAGATGTAAACGGATGATGTTTGGCGTAAAAGCGTTCATCTTCCTTCGACCATTCAAAAAGCGGAAAGTCCGTTACCCAGAGCAATTCGAAAGCTTTTTTATCTATTATGTCAGTTTTGAGCGCTATTTCGCGCCGTAAGGCGCCGAGCGCGTCGAAAACGACTTCGTTTTCGTCAGCGCAAATGAGTATTAAGTCGCCGGGAACGGCGCCGAAAGCCGCCGTTATTTCGGCTAATTTGTCGACGCCGAAAAATTTGGAAAGGCTTGTTTTAAGCGTCTTATCCGGATTTATGGAAATCCACGCAAGTCCCTTCGCTTTATACGACTTCGTAAAATCGACGAGCGCGTCAATCCGCTTACGGGAGAAAGACGCGCAATTTCGGGCATTTATGCCGCGGACGCTTCCTCCGGCGTCTATGGCGCTTTGAAACGCCGTGAAAGCGCAGCCGCTGACGATGGCGGTCAGGTCCTTCAACTCCATGTCAAATCGTAGATCGGGCTTGTCCGAGCCAAAGCGTTCCATAGCTTCCGTATAAGTGAGGCGCCGTATAGGCAAGGATACGGTTATGCCGGCTTCGGCGAAAACTCTTTGCAAAAGCCGTTCGTTTAAGGCTATTACGTCATCGACGTCCACAAAAGACATCTCTATGTCCACTTGCGTAAACTCCGGTTGGCGGTCGGCGCGCAAATCTTCGTCGCGAAAGCACTTGGTAATTTGATAATAGCGGTCGAAGCCCGCTACCATAAGCAGTTGCTTAAACAGTTGAGGGCTTTGCGGCAGCGCGTAAAAAGCGCCGGGATTCAAACGGCTTGGCACAAGATAGTCGCGAGCGCCTTCGGGCGAGCTTTTTGTCAAAACGGGCGTTTCCACGTCTATAAACCCGTTTTCGTCCAGAAATGAGCGAAAGGCTTTGGCGATTTTATGCCTCATGATAAAATTTCGCTGAACTTCGGGCCTTCTTAGATCGATGTAACGATATTTCAGGCGCAAATCGTTGGACACGCCTTCGTCGAAAATGGAAAAAGGCGGCGTCTCAGACTCATTTAAAATTATGACGTCTGTGACGTCGATTTCTATCTCGCCAGTCTTCATATCAGGGTTAACGTTTTCCGGCAGACGTTCGCGAACGGTTCCGGTCAGGGCGACGACGAACTCGCTTTTTATGGTCTTCGCCTTGGCGAAAATATCGCGCGGCGATTTTTCCTCGTCTAGAACGGCCTGAACCACGCCTGTTCTGTCGCGAAGAGTTATGAATATAAGCTGGCCTAAGTCACGGCGCTTATTTACCCAACCCATGACGGTGACGCCGCCGCCGACCAGCTTTTTGTCGACTTCGCCGCAATAATGGCTGCGCCGCGCGGCGCCTAGATGTTCGCTCATTACAGAACCTCCAATAACAATAATTATTTTTTAGTCACAGCTGTCAGCCGGAACGACTCGTCAGCCGGCGTTTCATCTTAATATCTTGCGATTCGTTCGCGAAGTCCAGTGATTTTTCGATTGCGGCGGCCGCCGTCAAATATACGCTAAAAAATAGCGCGACGCTTTTCGCGCTTTCTCAGGCTTAAGCGGTTTATCCCCCGGCGATTTCTTGCCTTTTCCATCCATATAGCGCGCTCTCCGCTAATTAGGACTCGTCAAACGATATCTTGATGTTTTTCGCTTGCCCTTTCGCTGTCAGGCCGCGTTGTCGTCGGTCGCCATACCGCCCCGGGCATGTCTCCTTCCTCCGCCTTGCCTGACGACGAAATCGCGGCGTGGAATTTCATCAATTTATTGTTTGATGAATCCTTAAGAAGTTATTCTAATATATGACTATCCAATCGCTTCATGAAGCCGCGCACATGCGCGGCGCGGGGTCCGGGGTCGAAGACCTCGGCGGGGTTTGGGGCGGAGCCCCAAGGTCTTTATGACTTTTTTGGATAGTCATCTATTCTAAAGACTTCATCCAACGGCAAGTTCGACGTTTCGCCCGTTTTCATGTTTTTTACGGACGCCGATCCGGTAATAAGCTCATTTTCGCCTATTATCACGCAGTAATTAGCGCCTATTCTGTCGGCGTGTTTGAGCTGCGCCTTTACGCCGCGCCCCATGATGTCAGTCTCCGCGGAGAAACCTCTCGCGCGGAGTCCGGCGGCTATTTCACGCGCTTTATATACGCCTCGCTCGCCTAACGATCCCACGTAGAACTCGACCGAATCCTTTTCATCGTCGTCGGGCATGGACATCATAATGCGCTCTATGCCGACGGCGAAACCGACGGCGCCCATATCAGGCCCGCCAAGCCCTGATATAAGCCCGTCGTAGCGTCCGCCGCCGCAAACGCTTCCTTGCGCCCCTATGTCGTCGCTGACGAATTCAAACACTGTGCGCGTGTAATAATCCAACCCTCTTACCATCTTGGGCGAAACTTCATACTTCACACCCACGGAGTCCAGACAGCGCTTTACGGTTTCAAAATGCGAAAGGCATTCTTTGTCCAGCGTTTCTATGGGCGAAGGCGCGTCTTTTATTATTTCGCCGCAGTCGGGATTTTTGCAATCTAACGCGCGCAGCGGGTTTTTTTCAAACCGCTCTCGGCACGTCGGGCAGAGGTTGTCTAAATTATTCTTTAAAAACCCCTTTAAAACGCCGTTATACTTCTCACGGCGCTCAGCGCGGCCCAAGCTGTTTATGCAAAGCCTTACATTGTCAAGCCCTAACCTCGACAAAACGGTTCGCGCAAGCTCAATCACTTCCGCGTCAGCCTCCGGATTTTTAGAGCCGTAATATTCCGCGCCAAACTGATGAAATTGTCTAAGCCGTCCGGCTTGCGGCCTTTCATAGCGAAAGCAGGGGGATATATAAAAAAACTTACGCGGCAAAACGTCGGCGTAGAGAGAGCGCTCTATAAACGCGCGGACAGCGGGCGCGGTTTCCTCGGGCTTAAGCGTTAAGCTGCGTCCGCCCTTGTCGGTAAACGTATACATCTCTTTTTGGACGATATCAGTCGTCCCGCCGGCGCTTCTTGAAAAAAGCTCAGTATATTCAAAAACAGGCGTACGTATCTCGCCGACGTGAAATTCCGCGCACACGGCGCGCGCCGCGTTTTCGATTTTGAGCCACTTAGCCATATCCCGGCCGTAAAGATCCTTCGCGCCTTTAACAGCCCGTATCATCCTAAAAACCTCCCGGCAAACTTTTCCTTGCGTTTAATCATCTCGTCAAAGCGCGCGATATACTCATCGGCGTTTTTTACGTTCGCCACGCGCTCCAGCTTGTTTTCGGCGGGTTCGTAAATTTTAGCGACAGCCCCGGCTCCGAGCGAAATTATCGTCTGGCCGTCGCTTATCATGCGCACGTTGTATACGCATTCGCGGCCTTCTTTGCAATACCCGACGTTTTCAAACTGGCCTACCATATTTTTCTGCCTGTACATGTAGTAGGGCGAAAGTCCCATTTCTTTGGCGGAGATCCGCGCGACCGCTATCATGTCGTCCGGCTTGGGGAAATTTCCAGGGCTTTTGTTCTCGCCGTCCAGCGTCTCGCGAAGCCTCGACGCGCGTTTTATAGCGAGCGTATGCACGGTGACGCTTTCGGGCGACAGTTTCGCCAAAACGCTCATCGTCCGTTTTACGGTGTCCGCCGTTTCGCCGTCAAAGCCCACTATAATATCCGCGTTTATGTTATGGAAGCCCATTTCGCGCGCTAAATTAAACGCGCGTATAAAGCTCTCGGCTGTGTGCCCGCGCCCTATAGCTTTAAGCGTGCGGTCGTCAAGCGTCTGGGGATTGATCGCTATGCGCGTGACGCCGCGCTTTTTTAAAGTTTTCAGCTTTTCTTTCGTTATGGTGTCCGGTCTGCCGGCCTCCACCGTCAATTCCTCCGTTTTGGACAAATCGAACGTTTCGCCCAAAAAGCCAAGCGTACGGTCCAACGTTTTCGCGTCGAGCGCGGTCGGCGTGCCGCCGCCGACGTAAACGCTTTCCGGCGCGTTAAACCCCAGCCCCGCCGTAAACCGCGCCTCTTTCTCCAGACACGCCACATAATCGTCTATTTTATCATAATACTTAGATATGTCGTTCGACACGAACGAACAGTAGAGACAGCGCGTCGGACAGAACGGAATCGATACGTAGAGGCCGAACCCGCCCGGCCCGCGCGCCAATATCTTTCGCTCCGCCCGCGCCGTTTCCATAGTGAGCGCGATTTTGTCCCGGCTCATATCGAACTCTTTTTCAAGATAGGTCTCTATATCCTCGTCGGAAAGCCCGGTTTTCGCGTGTACGAGAGATGTCGGCCTTATGCCGGTGAACTTGCCCCACGCCAGCTTTTGACCGCTGTATGCGCCCAGAACGCGGTAAACGGAGTTTTTGACCGAGGCGCGCTCGCCGCCCTCAATTTCGCCTGTATAGCGACCGATAACGACGCCGTCGGAGTAAAGCGCCGCGCCGCATTTTTCATCTTCGATAAAACTCTCTATCGCTAAACCTTTCGTAAACGGCAGCTCTTCTTTTTTTACGCTTGTGAAACGTTCCATAGGGTAAAACGCCTGGCACATGGTCTGAAGCTCATGAAGATATTCATGCCCCTTCGCGACATACAGCATCAGCGTCTAAAAAACGGATTGTTGGTCGATTCAAACCCTATCGTCGTAGGTTCTCCGTGTCCGGGATACGCCGTGACGTCGCCGGGCAAAACGAATAATCTGTTTTTGACCGAGTTAAAAAGCGCGGACCCGTCTCCGCCGTATAAGTCCGTGCGCCCTATAGATAGAGCGAACAGCGTATCTCCGGAAAAAAGCGTCTTGTCTTTTTCGGAATAGTAGCATACGCCGCCCTTTGAATGCCCCGGCGTATGTATAGTTTTCAAGACGCCGCCGCCAAACTCGATTTCGTCGCCATCGTTTAGCAATTTGTCGGGGACGATTTTGAAGCTTCGGCCCGCGCCGACGTATGAGTAATTTTTAGCGCTGTCAGCCAGCATTTCGGCCTCCGCCGCGAAGGCGATTACGGGCGCGTCGAATTTGTCCCTTAGCGCTTCCGCGCCCATAAAATGGTCAAAATGCCCGTGCGTGAGCAATATCGCTTTAAGCGTAAGATTTTTGCGGTCGATGAAGTCGGCGACGCGATGTTCTTCGCCGCCGGGGTCGATCGCGACGCATTCGCGCGATTCGTCGTCGTAATAGACATAGCAGTTTTCTTGTATAGGCTCTATGACGAAAGTTTCAATTTTCAAGCTATCACGTCTCTTTCTGAATTATGTCCCTTCAGCGTTCTCGAGGTTTTACGACATGGCCCTGTCAATATCGCGTACGCCGGGCAAATTGAGAAGACGCTTATTAACGCGCTCGAGCTGAGTGCGGCTTGATATAAGGAGACCGATATCGTAAATGGCCGTCGCTCCGCTGTTGGCGGTTCGGGCGTTGAGCGCTTGCACGGGGATGCGTTCTTCGGATATGACGCGCGATATGTCAGTCAGCATATCGAGCCGATTTTCGCTTACGATTTTTATTTCAGCGCGATAGGTGACATTGTCGGCGTCTTTGTCATACATGCGCCATTCGGCGTCTATGAGTCTTTGACGATCGATTTCATCCATGTTCAGTATGTTTACGCAGTCTGAGCGATGTATGGACACGCCGCGTCCGCGCGTCACGAAGCCGACGATTTCATCGCCGGGCACCGGACTGCAACATTTTGAAAAACGCACGTCGATGTCGCCGATGCCTCGAACGGTTATGCCGCTCTTTCTTTTATGTCTTTTTTCAACGGCGTCGTCATAGTCGCTCTTTAAAAGCTCCGGCTGTCGGTTTTTTTCATTTTCCTTGAGGCGTTCTTCCACAAGGCGGTTAATTACCTGGCCTTCTTTAAGCCCGCCATAGCCTATTACCGCGCAAAGCGCGTCCCAACCGTTAAGGCTGAACTTGTTGAGCGTCAGACGCTTGCGTTCGTCGCTGAGCAGGTCGGACAGGGCGTAACCCTTGCGCGCCGCTTCTTTTTCGAGCGCTTCGCGTCCCTTTAGTATATTTTCTTCTTTGTTTTGTTTCTTAAACCATTGATTGATCTTGCTTTTGGCCTGCGTCGTTTTGGCTATCGAAAGCCAGTCGGCGCTGGGGCCTTTTGAGTTTTGGCTTGTTATGATTTCGACGCGGTCGCCGGAATTGAGCTGGAAGTTGAAAGTGACTATTTTGCCGTTGACGCGGGCGCCGATCATTTTGTTTCCTATGGCCGTGTGTATGGCGTAGGCGAAGTCTATCGGCGTGGAACCGCGCGACAGGCCGATTATCTCGCCTTTGGGAGTAAAGCAGTATACATGGTCGGCGAACACGTTTAAATCGACTTTTATCGCGTCCAAAAACTCGTGGTTGTCAGACAAGTCTTTTTGCCATTCTAAAATTTGCCTGAGCCATGTTAGCTTTTCTTCTTCGCTGCTGGCTTTTATTTTACCGTCCATTCCTTCTTTATATCGCCAATGAGCGGCTATGCCGTATTCCGCCGTGCGGTGCATCTCCCTCGTGCGCATCTGCACTTCCACCGGCTCCCCTTCAGGGCCTATGATGACCGTATGAAGGGATTGGTACATGTTGGGCTTCGGCATGGCGATGTAGTCTTTAAACCGGCCGGGGATAGGCGTGTACATCTCGTGAACGACGCCAAGGCACTCATAGCAGTCCTTATGGTCGTTGACTATTATGCGTACGGCGAACAGGTCGTAGATTTGATCCAGCGTTTTGTCCTGGCGTTTCATCTTTCGGTATATGCTGAAAAAATGTTTGGGCCGGCCGTCTACGGTGGCTTCTATGCCGTTTTGATGTATTCTGGAGGATATTTCGGAGACTATCTTTTGTATATAGGCTTGGCGCTCGGACTGCTTCCGGCTCACTTTGTCGGCGAGGTCAAAGTAAGCGTCCGCGTTTAAATAGCGAAAGGACAAGTCCTCCATCTCGTTGCGCAGCTTCGATATGCCGAGACGATGCGCCAGCGGACAGTATATGTCAAGGGTTTCCTGCGCTTTTTCCTTTTGCTTTTCCGCGCTCATGTGCTTTAGCGTCCGCATGTTATGCAGCCTGTCCGCTATTTTTATCAATATGACGCGAATGTCTTTAGCCATAGCGATAAACATCTTGCGATAGTTTTCCGCCTGCAATTCCTCGCGGTAATTCTTGTCGCGCGCTTTATCCATTATTATGTCATCAAACGTGATCGAGTCATCTTCCGGTTGGTTGGACTTGAAGTTGACTTCGATATTTTCAAGCTTCGTGACGCCTTCCACAATATCGGCGACTTCAGAGCCGAACATCATCTCGATGTCTTTATATTCGTATTCCGTGTCCTCTATAACGTCGTGCAGTATGCCGGCGACTATGGACTCTATGTCAAGCTCGAGATCGGCGAGTATATACGCTACCGACAGCGGGTGAATGATGTATGGTTCGCCAGACTTGCGAATTTGCGTGCCATGCGCTTGCTGCGCGATGATAAACGCTTTTTCGACCCGAGAAAGATCGGTTGACGGGTGGTATTCCTTTATGCGTCTTATCAGTTTTTCGAATATCTCGTTATGCTCCATAATCATTCACCTCCTTAGCGTCATGATCTTAGCTTACAGACGTTTTAACAATTCAAGGGTATATTCCCATGTTCGTTCCAGCGACGAGAGAGAGAGCCTTTCGTCGGGAGAATGCGCGCCGGTTATGTTAGGCCCAAGCGAGATCATATCCGCGTTTTCGAGCTTTTCTCCGAAAACGGCGCATTCAAGCCCGGCGTGAATGATCTCAGCGGACGGCTCTTCGCCGTACAGGTCTTTGTAGGCGACCGCCGCCGTATCGCGCAGCGGCGAATTCTCACGGTATTCCCATGACGGATATTCGTTATAGACCTCCAGCTCACCACCCAGCGTTTTCGCCAAAAGTCTCAGCTTATCCGTAATGAAGCCTATCTTGGAGTTGACCGAGCTGCGCGGCGCGAGCGTAGCCGTGAACAGGCCGTTTTCCGTTCGGGCGACGCCCACGTTGCATGACGTCTCGACAAAATCGCCGCGCATATCAATTACGCCGTTCGGAGGCAGAAGGATGGAGGCCAATACTTTTTCCGCCGTTTCCTCAGTGAAAGCCAAGGCTTCGTCTTCGTCGCCCGCCGGCGCGAGTTCGAAATTGATTTTAACGTCTTTATCTTCACGAAATTCTTTAGAGAAGCGCTCTTCGGCCCGCGATAAAACGCCTCTGACAGCTTCTTCCCGTTCTTTGGGGAAATATATGAAGGCGGAGCATTCGCGCGGTATCGCGTTGTCTTTGGAGCCGCCGTTTAAGCCGTAAAACGACGCGCCAGTCTCTTCGATAAGCTTTGAGAGCGCGCGGGCGGCGAGGATGTTGGCGTTGGCCCTTCCGTCTTTTATATTTATGCCGGAATGGCCGCCGCGAAGCCCGTTTATCTCCATGCGGGCGCGGGCCAGCCCGTTCGCCGGAAACGTCGTCGTCCTGATTTTAATAAGCGATAGCGCGCCGCCCGAACAGCCGGCGATAATTACATCGTCGTTCTCCGAGTCCAAATTTATTACGCGCCGGGAGCGTATATTAGCGGCGTCAAGCTTTTTCGCGCCGGTCATGCCTATTTCCTCGTCAACGGTGAACAGCGCCTCTATGGGCGGGTGGTCATAGTCGCCCGCGAGCGCGGCCAGCATGATCGCTTCGCCGGCGCCGTTGTCAGCGCCGAGCGACGTGCCGTCGGCTTTTATAAAGTCGCCCTCGATCTTAACGTTAAGAGGATCCGCGTTAAAATCGAAGACGACGTCGCCGCGTTTGTCGCACACCATGTCTATATGCGCCTGCAACAGAACCGGATCGGAACCTTCGCGGCCTTTCGAAGCTGGTTTTTTGACTAACACGTTGTAATGCTCGTCTTGTTCCGCCCACAGCCCGAGTTCGCGCGCGAAGCTCAAAATTCGGTCGCTTAAAGCTTTTTCGTTTCCGCTGCCGTGAGGGACGCGACAAAGCTCTTTAAAGTAATCGAGCGGCGTCTGGCAATCACTAAAACTCATAAAAACCACATCCTAGATTTATAGGCTTTAAAACCGCTTTTCACGCGATTCGCGGCGGCTTTATTATTTATTAATTAGTATGCGATTCTATCACATTTCGCATCATATAACAACAACTATTTATTACGCGCGTTTATTGGAGAACTTGAGCGCAACGCGTCATCTCCCGTCGATATTCGGCGTTTTAAGGCGCCGCGCCGTTGGTCCGCGATTAAAATGTTTGCCAATAATGTATAATATAATGTCAAAGAGCAATAATACTCAACGTAGAGGTTATCTCTATAAAAACGTGTCCGCTGAAAGGAGTGAATAAAACGATGGAGAAAAAAGCCAGCGATAAAAAGAGCGATCGCTCAGATTTTGGCGATGACGTGAACTCAGAAAAGAAAAAGTAAGTTGATTGGCACATAAAAAAAAGACGAACCGGACGCAATGGCGCGCCCGGTTCGTTTTTTTGCGGCGATGACGGCGCGCCGCGATTGATTTTTCGCGACTAACCTTGTAATATATAAGTATCGAATTATACCTCAAATCAAAGTGCGAATAAAGGCGGATGATATCTTATGATAGACGAGCATTATTTAACGTTGCTGGCCAAGGAGTTTCCTAATATCCGAAAAGCGTCCACGGAGATAGTGAACCTTAACGCGATTTTGAGCTTGCCGAAAGGCACGGAGTATTTTTTGAGCGATTTGCATGGAGAGCATGAAGCGTTCATACATATGGTGAAAAGCGCGTCCGGAACCATACAAGAGAAAGTGGACGATCTGTTCGGCAAGTCGCTTTCCGAGTCCGAGCGTCGTCAGCTCGCCGCCCTCGTGTACAACGCGGAAGCGGAGATAGCGCGCAGGAAAAAGTCTGAAGAAAATTTTGACGAGTGGTGCAGGATAAGCATATACCGTCTTATAGAGGTGTGCAAGTCCGTATCGACAAAGTATACCCGGTCGAAGATCAGAAAGCGAATGCCCGTTGATTCGGCGTACATAATGGACGAGCTTTTAAACGCTGACGACGAGATAAACCGCGCCAGATACTATGACGAGATCGTGAACTCGCTGTTTCAATGCGGTCTGGCGGAGCGGTTTATAATTGAAATAGTGCAGACCATAAGCAGGCTTGTGGTGGACAGGCTTCATATTATAGGAGATATTTTCGACAGGGGCGCGCATCCCGACGTAATAATGGACTATCTTATAAATTTTCATGACGTGGATTTTCAATGGGGGAATCACGATATATTGTGGATGGGCGCGGCGGTCGGCAATGGGGCGTGCATAGCGAACGTCATACGCGGCAACATCAGCTATAACAATTTCGACATGTTGGAGATAGGCTACGGCATAAACCTGCGCGCGCTGTCGGCTTTCGCGCTCAGCGTTTACAGCGACGATCCTTGCGCGCTTTTCAAGCCGCATTTGCTGGATCAGAACGAATATGACCCCGTTGACCCGGAACTGACGGCGAAAATGCATAAAGCCATCGCTATAATACAGTTTAAGCTGGAGGGGCAGCTTATTAAGAAACGTCCCGAGTATCGAATGGAAGAACGGCTGCTGCTCGATAAAATCGACTATGAGGCCGGCGTCATCGAGATAGACGGCGTAAAGCATGAGATGAGGGACAAGTTTTTTCCGACTATAGATCCGAAATCGCCGTATACTCTTACAAAGGAAGAAGAAAATCTTATGAACGCGGTGCAGGCGTCGTTCCTTAGAAGCGAAAAGCTGCAAAAGCACATACGCTTTTTGTTCAGTCACGGATCTATGTACAAAATAGTTAACGGCAATCTGCTTTATCACGGTTGCGTACCGTTTACCGAGGACGGCGAATTCGACGCGTTTGACGCTGGCGGCGTTTCCGTGTTCGGCAAATCTTACATGGACTATCTTGATGAAAAGGTAAGACGGGCCTATTTTGACAAAGAAGGGTCCGGAGACATCATGTGGAACTTGTGGTGCGGGAGCAAGTCGCCTCTTTTCGGCAAAGATCGAATAACGACGTTTGAGCGCTATTTTATCGCTGACAAATCGACGCACAAGGAAAAAACCGCGCCCTATTACAAGTTGGTGAACAACAAAGAGATATGCGCGAAAATATTGCGCGAATTCGGACTGGCCCCGGACACCTCACGCATATTGAACGGACATGTGCCGGTCAAGAGGAAAGACGGGGAAAGCCCTATAAAAGGCGACGGGCTACTGTTTTTCATTGACGGCGGCATATCGAAGGCATACCGCAAGACGACCGGCATCGCCGGATATACGTTTATCTTCAACTCCAGGTACATGGCGCTGGCGGAACATAAGCCGTATACTCCAATAGACGACGACGGCGAGCAGACGTTTGATACGCCGCTAATAAAAATCGTCGAGCGGCTGAGACATAGAATGACGGTCAAAAACACCGATATAGGCAAGGAACTTGAGCGGAAGATTACGGAGCTTACCGCGCTGGTGGAGGCTTTTCGCAGAGGCGCTATTAAACAGAGATGATTAGGGCCGTGGGCGCTGCCTGTTTTTAGGACCGTGGGCGCCGCCCACGCCCGCCAACTTTTTGAAAAAAGTTGGGCAAAAACTTTCGCCGGAAACTTTGTTTCCGGGAAAAGACCGGGGACGTTGTCGCGCTTGCGCAGGTTTGATCGGCGCTGAGAGGGGCGCGTTCAGTATAACGCGCTCGCTCGTCCGTTGAAAGCGGTTTATGGACAATTGAACTAGAAGAGGGTGAAAGGATTACGTCTTGACAACGACATGTTCGACATGTAGAATGTTGGCAAAGCTGTGAGGCGTATTATTTTCCTTAACTTCGCGGTAAAAGCGGCCTGATGCGGCGGCGGTTCCCAATGTGTCGCGCATGGAATTGATAATGGACTTTCGTGGCGAGAGTTCGTTAAAAATGATTCAAGAGCATCTTAAGTTTTTCAAGAAATTCGCCGATGATCTTTGTAGAAGCGCGTTAGAAAAGCGGAGCGGAAAATGAACCGAAAAGACGCTAAATGGAGATTTTGAACAGGCGCTAAGGAACAGTTCGGAAATAACCTTGACGGTCGGCTTGTTTTTTTGTCATGTTGTGTTGGCGGAGCTTGCCGTCTTGTCCGACGAGAAGATTCCGTCCGGTTCATTTCTGAACTGCTCCCAATGTCTTTAGGAAAGGGCGTTACGTTATGAAGAAAGAGATGGCGAAAACATATGATCCTACGGCCGTGGAAGACAGGCTTTACGCTATGTGGCTTGAGCGCGGTTATTTTCGCGCGGAGGCCGATACGTCAAAAAAGCCTTTTACCATAGTCATGCCGCCTCCGAATATAACGGGACAGCTTCACATGGGACACGCCTTTGACTGCACGTTACAGGATATCTTGATACGATGGAAACGCATGGACGGGTATAACGCGCTTTGGATTCCCGGAACGGACCACGCCAGCATATCGACGGAAGTCAGGATAGTTAACAAGATGGCGGAAGAGGGGCTTACCAAGGCCGATGTCGGGCGCGACGGGTTTTTAAAACGCGCGTGGGAATGGCGCGAGGAATACGGTGGCAGGATACTTAAACAGCTCCGTAAATTCGGCAGTTCCTGCGACTGGAGCCGTGAGCGGTTTACAATGGACGAGGGGCTTTCGAAGGCCGTTTTAGAGGTTTTTGTAAGACTCTATGACAAGGGGCTTATTTATAGAGGCGAAAAGCTGATTAACTGGTGCCCGAAGTGCCGTACGACTATCTCTGACGCGGAGGTAAACCATGTCGATAGGGAAAGCTGGTTTTATTATTTTAAATATCCGATCGAGGGGACGGATGAATTTTTGACGTTCGCCACGACCAGGCCTGAGACTATGCTTGGCGATACGGCTGTGGCGGTTAACCCGAACGACGAACGGTACGCTAAGTTTGTGGGTAAGGCGGCTGTCATGCCTGTTACGGGCGTTAAAATGCCTGTGATAGCTGATGAATACGTGGATATGGAGTTTGGAACCGGCGTCGTTAAAATTACGCCCGCGCATGACCCCAATGATTTTGAAGTAGGGGAGCGGCATAATTTAAAGCGCGTGAATATAATGAACGATGACGGGACGATAAACGAGAACGGCGGAGCCTACGCTGGCATGGACAGGTACGAGGCTCGTGAAAAGATTGTGTCTGACTTCGAAAAGCTCGGGCTTTTTATGAGGAAGGAAGAGATCCGAAACGCCGTTGGGGTTCACGAACGCTGTCAAACGGTCGTGGAGCCGCTAATAAAACTTCAATGGTTCGTAAAAATGGATCGGCTCGCAAAGCCGGCCATAGAGGCGTATACATCGAAAAAACTGCGTATAATACCGGAGCGGTTCGGAAAGATTTACCTTAACTGGCTTGAGAATATACGCGACTGGTGCGTGTCTCGTCAACTTTGGTGGGGCCATAGAATACCGGCTTATTATTGCGAATGCGGCTTTACCGTCGTAAGCCGCGAGCGCCCGGAAAAATGTCCGGAATGCGGCGGTTCGGCGCTCACACAGGACGACGACACGCTTGACACATGGTTCAGTTCAGCCCTATGGCCTTTCTCGACGCTTGGCTGGCCTGACGAAACGCCGGAACTTAAGTGTTTTTATCCGACTGATGTGTTGGTTACATCTTATGACATCATATTCTTTTGGGTAGTGCGCATGGTGTTTTCGGGCATTGAGCATATGGGCGAGCAGCCGTTTAAGGACGTTTTCATACACGGACTCATACGCGATTCGCTTGGGCGCAAGATGAGTAAATCGCTGGATAACGGCGTGGATCCGCTGGAAGTCATCGAAAAGCACGGCGCCGACGCGCTGCGCCTTACCATAGTCACGGGAAACTCGCCGGGCGCTGATTCGAGGTATTACCCCGAAAAGGTGGAGGCTAGCGGACATTTTTTAAATAAACTGTGGAACGCGAGCCGTTTCGTCCTTATGAACGTCGGGGATGACGATGTCGAAAAGCCCGGAGAGCTGACGCCGGCTGACAAGTGGATACTGTCGAAGGCGAACGCTCTTATAACCAAAACGAACGCGCATATGAACGCTTATGAGTTGGGCATGGCCGTGTCCGGCATACATGATTTTATCTGGGATGAATATTGCGACTGGTACATTGAGATGGTAAAGGTAAGGCTCAGGGACGACGAAACGAAAAGCGCCGCGCTTTGGACGCTTAAGCGAGCGCTGACGATCGCGCTTAAGCTTCTGCATCCGTATATGCCTTTTATAACGGAAGAAATTTTTCAGAGTTTGCGCCCGGAAGAAGAGAGTCTAATGATTTCCGCGTGGCCGCGATATGACGAAAATTTTAATTTCCCTAAGGAAGAGAAAGAAATAGAGCTTATAAAGGAGGCGGTGCGCGGCGTAAGGGCGCTTCGCAGCGATATGAACGCGCCTCCGTCTAAAAAAGTCCATGTTACAGTCGTTTCAAAAAACCGGGAAACGCGGCGCGTGTTTGAGGATGGGCGGGCTTTTTTCGCTATGCTCGCGGCCGCGTCGGACGTGGAGATCGTTTCGGAAAAAAGCGCGGAAGGATGCGTGACGATAGTCGTTCCGGACGCGGTAGTATACATGTCGGCGGCGGAACTGACGGATAGGGAAGCGGAGATTAAGCGTTTGGAAAAGGAACGGGAAAAGCTCGCGTTTGAGGTGACGCGCGTTAAAGGCATGTTAGGTAACGAAGGGTTCGTTAAGAAAGCTCCCGCGGCGCTTATTAAAGAGCAGGAAGAGAAGATGGGCAAATATTCGTCCATGCTTGACAGCGTGGAGGCGCAAATTAAAAGCTTGCGGCTAAACGCTCCGTAGGAAAGCGGTAAACCCGGTATAGTCGCTTCAGCGGTTCGCGTTTCTCATTGAGCGGCAATGAGGAAACGAGCGCGGGCGACGTCTGTGATCTAGAGGATTAATACTGAATTCAGTTTGAAACATAGCGTAGTCGAACCAATGGGTTCGGCGAGGTTTCGCGACGAAGCCCGGCGTGAAAAAGACCGTTCGGACGGTTATGGTTTAGACTGAGTTTGGCGTAAAGTGAAAAATTTAAAGGGTATTGTGTTTATATGTGGATAGAGTGTATAATTGAAGGAGAGATTGACGGAGCTTTTGCGGGAGGTGAGTTAAGGTGATTGATTTTAGGGAGGAAATCGCTAAATATAAACCTATAATGGAAATGGAGGACGTCGAGGCGTCCATACAGTCGGAAGAGACTCGCGACATAATGGATTTGCTTCAGTATATAACGAAACGACTAAGCGCTTAAGAAGGAGCCGGCGGCTATGTTATGCCCAAATTGCTATTATGAGTTGGAACAGGACGATTTAGTATGTCCGAAGTGCGGCGTTGACGTCGACTTGTTCGCCATGACCGCGGGAATATCCGACAGGTTGTACAACGGAGGGCTTGCGCGCGCCAAAGATGGAAACATGTCGGGGGCTGTCGAAGACCTTAAAAAAAGCGTCGGGTTCAATAACCGCAACATAACCGCGAGAAACTTGCTTGGTCTTGTATATTTTGAAACCGGACGCATAGGCGACGCTTTGGCGCATTGGGTCATTAGCGCTTCCATTATGAGAGAAAACAACGCCGCTGGAGAATATCTTGACCGTGTGCAGAAAAACAGTCGCGAGCTTGAGCGTTTGAATGACGCGGTAAAGATGTACAACGGCGCGCTTGAATATCTGCGTCAAAAAAACGATGATATGGCCATTATACAGCTTAAAAAGGCGCTTGAAATAAATCCGGGGTTTGTTGATGCCTCCAATATGCTGGCGTTGTGCTATTTTATACAAAGAGACAAAGAAAAAGCGCGAATATATGTCGAAAAAGCGCTGGCTTCGGACAGTGGCAACGAGATCGCGCTCCGGTACTATAAAGAGCTGTTCCCGTCGAAAACGCGTCCGGAACCGGTCAATATGGTTAAAAGGCCGCAGCGCGCGGTCAACGCGCATAATTTTTCGGCCATATTGCCTAAAGATAAGCGCAGTTTTGGCGGAACGTTTCACATAGCTGAGATTATATCCTTTTTGATAGGCGGAGCGTGCGTTCTGGCTATAGCTTATTTTTTGGTCGTGCCAGGTATAGTGCAGTCAAAGGACTCTTCCTATGAAAAAATGTTCAGTAGTCTTAACGCTGAGATATCGTCGGGCGAAGCCAGGATTAGCGCGTACGAAGAGCGGGTTTCGGAGTCAGCTGCGCTGATAGAACGGCTTAGAGTCGAAAATGAGGAATATTCTCGTCAAGCTTCGCTGGAACGCCGTCTCGCTGAAATTGACAGGGCGGAGGCGCTGTTGAACGATGAGGACGACGCGTTAGGGGCGGCGGAGATACTGGCGGTTTTGGACATGACCGACATGACGGCGGAAGCCATGCAGCGCGCGGCGGATTTAAAGATAGAGTCGTATCCCGACGCGGCGAGGCTATTGTACGACGACGCGGTGCGAAACTATAATCAGGAAAACTATCAGGAAGCGACGAGGTTTTTGGAGAAATGCCTTGTTTTTATAGACGCGGACGCGAGTTATATGGCCGGGGTCGTTTACCACAGAGGGCTTTTGGCGGAGCGTTCAGGCGATTTAACCGCAGCGAGGGGTTATTATGAAACGGTTATGGATCGATATTCTAATTCGAACTTCTTTACGCTCGCTCGATCAAGGCTTAATTCACTGAGCGACGAACGGTGACTCATTTTCCCCGACGGTCTGACGCATGGAAAGGAAGTCCTTGCCGTGAGCATACAGTTGATAGATGACGCGAAAATAGCCGCGTATCTTATGTGGGAGCTGAGCGGTTACGATTATCCGCTTAGTCTTTGGCGCTGCGCGGAAGATATAGCGCGTTTTTTCAATCGTTCGGGCATTACGAATGAAAAAGACGCGGTTGACATTTTGGATAAAGGCGCGAGTGATGAAACATACATAAATTTTGTCAAGAATATCGCTTTTCGCGTTTATATACATACCGATAACGATGACCGCGATTTTAATTGGTTTTTATCCGAACGGCTTATTAAAAATCCGGAATGGCGGCGGGCTGTCGTCGGCATGGCCGCGGCTTACGGCGTCAAGGACGACGGGAAACTATAGAAACAAGACTTGTCCCGGAACCTGACTCCGGCGTCTACGCGGCGGATTTTCCATAATGCGGCGTCAGCGATATCCATGCCTTGCGAAAAATCCGCTCGTGAATCCGCCGAAGTCAGGTTCCGGGACAGGTCTAATATGTTTGGAGCGCGTCATGCGTCATTACGCGCCAGATAAAAGGACAAATTTATATTACGCGAGATCAGACCAAGCGCGGCGCAAGGCGTAAATATTGTTGTATAGCTAATTGGGCGCGTCTCGCTAACGGCGCGGATTATGAATTAGGAGGACGCATTATGGAAGACAAAAAAAATTTTTTAGGGGTAAGCGATAATGCCCTGAGCGTTTTAAGCTATCTCTTCGGATGGGTTTCAGGGCTAATTATCTTTTTGGTTGAACAGGACAACAAGAAGGTTCGCTTTCACGCGTTGCAATCGACCGTATGGTTTGGGGGACTGACAGTCGTTTTCTTTGTACTCCGATTTTTGGGCGGGATACCGTTTATAGGCGGGGTATTCGGGGTTATTTCATCCATACTTGGGTTGCTTGCGACCGTTTCGTGGATAATACTTATGATAAAAGCTGGAAAAGGGGAAGAGTTTAAACTGCCTGTCATAGGCGACGCCGTGGCGGAGCAAGTTAACAAATAATTAATAATGCAAAACTTGAAAAAAAGAGTCGGTAAAAACCGGCTCTTTTTTTTGTTTAAATTTAACGATAGCCGCCCCAGCCGCCGAAACCGTAATTGTTCCAATAAGGGCGTTCCCAGAGACCGCGCCATAAACGATTGCGACCCCAAATTTCCAATCCTCCGCCCCAAAACCCGCCATACGCGCCGGGCCAGCCTGAGTATGGATAACCGCCGAAGAACATTTAAGCCCACCTCCTTCCCGACATTTGTATGCTACATATTATTCAGACTTGCGATTTGTTGTGACAAGCTTTGCGATAAACTTTTCAAAAAGAAGGCGGGGGGCGCTTCTAAAGAGCGGAAAAGAGCTTTGGAAGTGTCTTTCCGGTCTTTGCTTAAAAACGGAGCGAAGCGAAGTTTTTAGCGTAAAAGCTTTTTGAGGGAGGTATGGAGGGAACTTTTTCTCGAAAAAGTTCCCTCCATTAAAGAAGTCTTCTGAAAATAATATCCCCAAGCGCTTCAAAATCCCTTTTTTAGCCTGTACGCGCGCTCTAAATTAGGGAAAGGTTTCGCCGATATATATCATGACGCAGTAGCCTAAGTATCGGAATCCTTGGCGCATAGCCCGTTTAAAAAAGGGGAGGCGATTATCAAATGAAACTTAGCGTAACGCTGACGTCTCAAAAAGACGCGAGCGGTCGTCGAAAAGTTGTACATCCGCCAATAACGGCGATTTCGCGACATCCATTTTTTTGCTATTTTTGTCAGAATAGCTTTTTTTTAAGCGGATATTCTAATCATAATGCTGAAAAAGCCAAATTGCCCAGTCGTGCCACAATATAAGAAAGAGGTGACTGTCATGTTGCTGCGTGATAAAAAATCAAAAAGGCTCTTAGCGTTTTTTATCGCATTCGCGATGATTTTATCGGATATAACCTTTATGCCCAAAAGCGCGTCAGCGGCGCCCGAACCTGGGTTTTTACTTACTATGACCAATATGCCTAAAAGGAACGGCATCAAAGCTGAATGGAACGATATAAGCGCGTCGCACGGCGGGCAAGACTTCGGGTACAGATATTACCAAAGAATGCTGACCGACGGAGAAAATATGGAGGAGAGCCTAAAGCCGGAGTGGGAATTAAGGAGCGCGAAATATGGCAGGCCGATAAAAGTCCTCGTGATATCGCCGAACAATACTAACGTTCAGCAGTGGATGAAGAACGATATTCCAACGGTTGATCCTTATAATTTGATGAATATGACTACCATAAATCAGACTTATTTCGACGGTCTTGTCGATCCCGCGAGCGCTTTGAAAGATATAAACGGCAAGTACAACTATGACGTGGTAGTCCTTGGCACGGAGAACAGGAACGGCGGTATCAGCTACAGTCCGAAGAACGCTAAAACAGTCCCGGCCATCAGAGATTTTCTACAATCGGGACGAGGCGTATTGTTTGGTCATGGCAGCTTTTCAGAATACGAGTATGTGACGAACTTGAAAGACGACCAAGAGCTTGACTGGGTGTACACCGGCACCAAGGATCATTTCGGAGATAAATGGATGTATACGGCGTTACGCCATTATATTGGCGTTATAGCCGACGGTTCGCTCAAGCATTTCGCGCATGAAGGACCTCTAACCACCGGTAAAAACAGTTATATAAAAATTGTTGAGCCAGGGTGGCTGCTGAGGTTTCCGATCAAATTACCGTTAGAAGGCGTGCTGCAAGTGCCGGACACCCATGTTAACAGTTCCATGACAAAAGGCAGAATATGGATGAAATTTACGGATGATAAGGGAAATCTCAGCAATTACTCCGAAAAAAAAGAAACCGATGACAGCAAACTGGAATTCAGTGACTTTAGAAGTGTCCTTTATAAGCTGGAATATCTGCATGGTACTAGTTCGGAGAAGAAAAATTTTAGGGACCTCTACCTGATACCAAACAATTTGTACGGCGTTGGAGACAAACAAGTTATGTTTGACGACGGCGAAGGGAACGGAATAGCTGAGTATCACAGCAATTATTTTCTCTCAACGTATAATAACGCGGCTACGATACAGACGGGACACTCCGACGAGAAAGCTACCAACGCTGAGCGCTCGATCGTATCCAATACGCTTTTTTATTTGGCCCAGTTAACCTTTGACACGAATCTTGACGACTTTTCGGCGATAGATTACGCCGCGCCGTCGCAGCCTGCGGTTACGCTGTCGGATATCAATAACGGCAAAGTGATCGCAAAGATCTCTTCGCAGGATCAAGGAACGTGGTATGAGGGCAGAGTCGAGGCTTCGGGTCAGAGTAACGGCGCCCAATATGAATCGAACGTCGCGCGGGAAGAGACCGTAAGCGGCGTTCGAGGATATTATGTCAAAGTGTCGACGTCGCAAAACTACGACCCGTATGACGCCACTAAGACGGGGGATAATTTTGTCGGGCAGGCTGACGGGGTTAACTATGTTGAATCGCAAGTTGATGAGTCCGTGGCCGCGAACAGCTACATGCACGTGCGCGCGATTGACTGGTCGGGCAATTTAAGCCCGGTGTACAGCGTTAAACTCTCCGACATAATTTATAGCGTAAACGTCACTGTGTTGGATGACGACAACGACGCGCCCATACCCGGCGCTATCGTTCGCATGCTTGAAAAAACGCTTTATACGGAGCAAAACGGAACCGCGCGCATGACCGCGGACAAGACAGGTTCGTACGTCGTTATGGCCGCCGCGAGCGGTTACGCGCCTAATTCGGCGTCGGTGGTTTTATCGGGCAATTCGGCGAGTTTGACGATTAGGCTTAGCAAGACGCCGTATGGCTTTATTTGGGGTTGCGTCAGAGACACGACGGGGCAGCCTATCGCCGGCGTGGAGGTGAGCCTTCCGGGCGTCGGCCTCACAGGCGAAACGGACGGAGCGGGGTATTATTATATCAGCAATGCGCCGACGCCCGCGACATATACGATATTGGCGTCCAAAAGCGGATATAACGGCGGCTACGCCACAGGTCTTACGTTAGAAAGTCAGGGGTATAAAAGAAGAGACTTTACGCTTACCGAACAAACAGGTTCGAATAACGCGTATATTGTTAGCGGCAAAGTCACGGATGTTGACAGCGCGGAGGCGCTTGAGAACGTTAGAGTCAAGGTGGATAACGCAGTCGCGTTTACCGATAGCTACGGATGGTACGTTACGGGTTATCACGACGCGGGAGATAAAGTCGTCGCGGCCGGCGCCACGGGCTATCGGGACCTTTATGTAAACACTGCCGTTTCAATCGTGTCAAGCGATGTCCGGCACGATCTCACGCTCAAAAAGGATCAAGGGCTTGGCGAAGTGGAAGTAACGGTAGTTGAAAAGGGAACTACGATTCCTATCAGAAACGTTAACGTGTTTTTAGGCTACTCAGGTCCGTTCGCCACGGGTAATGACGGAAAGGTCACAATAAGGGAGATAGCCATCGGCAGCTATACGATGAGAGCCGAAGCGGGCTATTATAACGTAGGCTATTATAACGCGACCAGCTCGTTAATTGAGTTCGCGCAGGGCGAACCCCCGAAAACCGCTACCATTGAAATGGAGCCGGGAACTTTGGGCGCCATGTACGGACGCGTAATCGACAATGCGACGGGCGCCGGAGTGGACGGCGCGACGGTTAAAACGATGACCGGTCAGACGACCGTGACGAACGCTCAGGGCTATTATATACTGCCGGATCTCGAAGGCATGAAGTATTATTCAGTCATGGCTTCGCACACGGACTACAATACGTCCGCGGCCAGAGCGTTTTTGAATCCTTCGGCCTATACGACGCAAAACTTTTATATCAACGCCATAGACGGAACCCCCGAACACATAATATACGGGCAGTTGACGGAGGAAGAAAACGGCGAGGTCGTAGCTGACGCCGAGATGATGGCGAATGTATCCAACTTCGCTAATACTGATAGTTTCGGTTATTATATCTTGACAGGGTTCGCTGACGGCGGCGACGTGAATATCGAGGCGCGCAAAGCCCCGTTTAAAGTCGTGAAAAAAAGCGTGATGAATATAACGGCGGATGAGCGGGTTGACATAGCCTTGCCGCTTGCGATAATGATAACGTTTAAGGGCGTGGACGTTAACGACGGCCAAAACGTTCTTTACAGCGTGCAGGTTCGCATACCGACGACGCGAAATTATCTTTTTAACCCCGATGAGCTGAATATCGTCGGGACGGCCGGATATGTAAGGACCGATGGCGGCGGCGCCATAGAGATTAATCCGGCGACGTTTGAAGACCCCGAAGTGATTATACCGTACAGATATAACAAGGAAATGGTTACCGTTCAGGCTGTGTTTGAAAAATCGGACGGATCTTATGACGTTTTGGCGAGTTTCCAAATGGAAGCCGTTATAGGCGGAATGTTTGAATATACGAAAGAATTAACGCATTACAGCGGCTACGAATTTTCCAGAAGGGATCAGCCGAAGCTTATTTACGCGGACGCCGAGAACGTCTATAATCTGTATTATGTGAAATCGCAGGGCAATATGCGAATTGCGGCGCTTGACGTTGATGACCCCAGCTATATTATAGGATACAGGGATTACAATGTCGCGCTTCATGAGACGGTCACGGCCGATGACGACTGGTTGGCGCCGCATATAGGCGACGTTGAGGAATTGCAATATTATGATTTTGAGCCGGGATCGGGACGATTGTTCAAGTTGGACTCTAACGACGATGTTGACGAGTTCGTTTACGACGGATATACGATGGACTATGGACTGTCATTTAATTTTAAGAGAAGAACCGAAGATATATCGATCAAGCTTTTGGACGACGAAACCGGCGATGACATTAAAAAGACGGTTATTCCGGACGTGACGGTTCAGGCCGGCAGATCAACGGTAATAAACGCGGTCGATTACGCGTCGTATGTCAGCGACGGGTATACGCTCGTGGGAGAAAGCTCCAAGATCGTTAATTCCAATTTGACCGGGCCTTACGAAGTGAGCTTTTATTACAGAAAAACGCCCGGTTCCGTTACCGTTAATCTTGTGGAAAAAGATACGAGCGACATTATTCAGACGATTTATTATCCCGCTACGACCGACTCGCAGAGTATAGCGGCTCCGACCGTCGCGGGATGGACGCATGACCCGTCTGACGCCGCGTCCAAAAACGCCGTCGCGGGCGAAACGGTTCAATTTGTTTATACGCGTTCGGTTGCGACCGTTAATATCGCCGGCGTGTACGCCGCGGATGGTTCGCCCGTGCCGCAGGCGTCGTTAAGTCCGAACAGCGTTACGTTCGCCTCGGGGCTTTCCGGCGTAATTTACGCGCCGCATTTGCAAGGCTATGACCCGGTGGCGTACTCTACGGACGGCGGCGCTACGTGGACTGACGGAACTACGGCGTCGTTCACCGCGGCGGAAGTCGCGGCGCTTACGACGGTTACTTTTAAATACGCGCGCTACAACACGGTTAAATTGAACGTTAAATATGTAGATGACAGCGATTCCAAAGAGATATATTCTTATACGATGGATTTCCCGGCGGATTACGGCTTGTACTCCATTCAGGCGAAGCCGATGCATCGTTACTCGCTGATAGGCGCCCCGTCGAGGGACGTGACTATAACGAATTCCGACGTTACGGCGGAGTTTAGGTTTAAGTCGCTGAAAACGCGCGTGGAGATAAAGGCCGAAGACGGATCGGGCGCTCCCGTGCCCGGTTTTACGCCTTATTATGAGACGGCTTATGTGAACGAGCCGTTTACGCTTAACGCGCCTTATATTTCCTATTGGACGGCCGACGACGTTTCGCTTACTATACCTTCCGTAAGCGAGAACGATGAGATGAAGTTCGTTTATACGCGGGAAACGGGCAATTACACGCTGTTCCACGTCGAATCTTCCGACGACCCGAACTATGACGGAAGAATACTGGCTACGACTAATTTAAACGCTTGGCCGCCCGCGCAATATGAGATTGACATTCCGTATTATGAAGCGTCGGCGCAGCAGCCGGATATAGGCGACGGGCAAGTCAGCGGCTCTTCACGCGTGGAAAGAAACGTATATTATACGAGGCTTACGTCGCAAGTCGCCGTTAACTATCAGAACGGGTTGGGAGAGCCTATAGCGGCGTCTGACGATTATACCTTTAGAATGGGCGAAAGCGCGGTTGTGTTCGCTAAGCCGATATCGGGCTACAGGGTAACGAATCCCGCCGTCGGAGCGGTTGTAACGATTCCCGAAAACCCGAACGAGACGATTACGTTCACCTATGGCGCCATTGACGATGGAGTGATAGAAATTTACTCGGTGGACGCCGTCAGCGGCAAGACGCTGCAATATAATTCCATGACGGTCGCTCCGGGCGGTTCAGCCGTCGTGACGGCGCCGAAAATATACGGCTACAGATTGCAAGATCCGGCGAGTTCGCCCGTAAACGCCGCGGGCGGCGACGCGGTTATGTTCGCTTACGTGGAGGATTACGCCTCCGTAACGATAAACGTCGTTGACGAGAACGGAAACGACATAATGCCGCCGATCGCTCGCAAAGCGCCTATAGGTCTTCCTTACACGGCCTACGCGCCGAATGTAAAAGGCTACGCGCTCGCCGATTTTTCGAAAGGCTCGCGTTATTTCTCAAGCGTGCAAGGCGGAGAGGAATGTACGTTCACGTACCGTCCGCTGGATGACCCGCTGCTTTGGGTCGATGTAAATATAACGGGCGTTGACCAGGACAGTTCGGCGACGCTCTACGCGTACACGGTAAAACGTCCGGCGGATTCGGGCGCTTATACGGTTCACGCGTTTAATCAGGCCGGGTATGATATAGTCGGCGACGATTTTAAAACCGTGGCGATAGGCGCCGGGGGGACGTATATTGATGTCGAGTTCGCCTATTCGTCGCTGTCGTCAACTGTGACGATACGCGCCGAAGACGGGACGGGCGCGCCGATAGCGGACTTCGCGCCGATAACGGTCGCGGCGACGCGCGGCCAGCCGTTCAGCTACAACGCGCCTTATATAGCGGGCTGGCATATAGCCGACGTCAACGAAGCCGTTAAAGTCATAACGGTCAACGGCGCTGATGAAGAAATCAAGTTCGTTTACGATAAAAACGCGGGCAATGTGACCGTTTTACTCAAAGAGGCCGCGGACGGCCGTATAATAGCAAGCGACAGCATAACGGCCAACGAGGGAGATACGGTGAACTATACGGATCTCAGCGCTCTGTTGTATTATACGATTACGGGCGCGACGAGCAAGACGGTTCATTTAAGCGACCCTGTGATAGAATTTTTCTACGATAAAACGCTGGTGACCGTTGACGTGATAAGCAGAGACGAGGGGCAAGCCGTAATAACGCGCGGCGGCGATCAATCCGTTTATCCGCAAGCTGGGCTTAGGAAGGGCGAAGTATCATCGTTTTACGCCTATCCTGAGGAAGGATACAGGCTGAATGACGATACCGTTAAGAACGCGCTTGTCAACGACGCGCTTGAGGCGTCCGGCTTATCGTTCGCTTACGCGGCGATAGGTTCGGGAGAGATAGTCGTAGAAGCCGTTGAAGACGATACGAACCATATTTTGCAGCAGACAAGGATAGCCTCCATGACGACGCTTTCAGTTCAGGCGCCGAATATAGCCGGATATATCCTTCAGGGCGCGCGCTCGCAATCCGTGTCGCCCGGAGGCAAGGCTACGTTCAGGTATATCAAAAACGCCGTAAATATAAGCGTCAAACTGCTGGATGAGGACACGGGGCTTGAAATACCCGCGATCGCCGGGACTTCGGCGTTCGCGCGAGCCGCCAGAGGAACGAGCTTTACCGTTTACGCCCCGCACGCGCCGGGCTATATGCTGACGTCTCAGCCGTCGATAACGTTCCCGAACGTTACGGACGGCCTGGAGGCTGTGTTTTACTATGCTTCCTTGCAAAGCGTCATCGATAAAAACGTTGTCAACATAACGGTGAACGGTTTAAGCGACGGCGGTCAGAAACTTTACAGCTACAATATGCGCAGAGACAGGGCGGCGGGTTCCGTAGAGGTCTCAGCGTTCGATTTGCAGGGATACGCGCTGATTACGGCTTCGCCGGCTGTAATCGCTATAGGTGACGAATCGGACTTGAGCTATACGTTCGAATATCGTTCGCTCGCCGCGGAAGTCGTCATAAGGACGGTTGACGGCGCGGACGCGGAAATATCCCGGGAATTTGCGGTTTCGGCGACGGAAGGCCAGCCGTTTTCATATTCGGCGCCTTATGTGCCGGGCTGGGATATAAACGACGACGTTTACAAAACGATAGCGTCGGTGGACATGTCCGTTGACGCCGGGCATATAATAACGTTCCGATATAATCAGGCGACGGGCAACGTATTCGCCGTATGGAAGGAAAATGACGCTAACGGAAGAATAATCGGAAGCGAAAGCTTCTCTATAACGGAAACTTCTGACGCCGCGGCCAGGACATTTAGTCCGAAGGATTTGTCAGGGGCTTATTACACGCCTATAAGCGGCTCGAAGACTGTTAATTATTCGCCGGATACGCAGACGATAGAGTTCTACTACAGCAAAATGACGACGTCGGTATCGGTGAAATATATGAAAGGCGCGGAGACGCTTGACGCCGGTTCGGTCGGTAACCTTCGCGTTGGTGAGACGGCTGTGTTCGCCGCGAAGTCTTTCGACAATCTCTATGTCGTCGGAGACGCCGTGAAATCGGTCTTGGTAACCGCTTTGGGCAGCCAGGAAGTTATATTTAACTACGCGGACATACCGGCTGACGCCATTATCGTTGAAGCCGTAGATTACGCGTCCGCGGAGTTGCTTAGCTCTTCCGTCGTCAGAGCGGCGACAGGTTCGTCCGTTACTATAAACGCGCCTGAAATCGTGGGTTATAAGCTTATAAGCGAGCCGTCCAAAACGGTTGTCGCGCCGGGGAAAGCGCGGTTTGACTTCGCAGAGGACAATGTGACGGTTACTCTCGTGCTGAAAGACGACTTGGGCGGACTTTTACCCATACCGTACGGGACGGAGCGGGTGACCAAGGTTCCGCGAGGAACGAATTACGTCGCTTACGCGCCGCACGCGCCGGGCTACGCGCTGGCTGACGGCGAAAAGGCGAGTCAGACGTTTATGTCTGTTCAGACGAACAAATTCGCTGAGTTTACGTACGTTCCCGTTTCGAACGTAATTGATCAGTACGCCGCCGTCGTAACCATAATAGGCGTGGATGAGGACGCGCCGGGAGAAGAGCTGTACAGCTATACCGTCAAGAAGCAAAAAACCGTCGCGCCGCTTGAAGTGTCGGCGTTCGAGCTGCCGGGCTACGAGCTTATCGACCCGGCGTCTTCGCCCGCGTATGTCGATATATCAGTCGCTTCCGAAGCGGAGCATAGGTTTACGTACAGATCGCTCGCGACGGAAGTTAGTATACGCGCCGAAGAATATGGGACAGGAGGGCAGCTTGTACCGGGATTCAGGCCGGTTACGGCTCCGGCTGTAAAAGGCTCTCCGTTTGGCCATTCCGCGCCATATATAGAGGGTTGGAGCGTCGTCTCCGCGTCTGAAACGTATAAGACGATAGACTCCGTATTGGGCGGAGAGGTAATGACGTTCGTTTATACCCAAAATACGGGCAATGTAACCGTGTTGTGGAAGGAAAACGACGCGAATGGCAAGATAATAGGTTCGCGCTCGGAAACTGTCGGCGCCGGCGGCGCGACTATAAACGCGGATGATCTCAGCGGCGTTAATTATACGCCTGTCGGTCCGAACCAGATAAATGTCGCGTATTCCGCCCAGCCTCAGACAGTGGAGTTTTATTACGCTAAAAACGTGAAGAGCGTACAGGTTAAATACGTTGAAGATTATGGTGATTCGGAGATCATGCCGCCTACCGACTATTCGTCGCTTCGCGTCGGCGAGCCTTTTACGTTTAACGCGCTGTACGTTTCGAATATGATTGTAAAAGGCGCCGTTTCCGTAACGAAAATAGTTACGGCCGCGCTTGATGAAGTCGTGTTCAGATATAAGCCGATTCCGGAGAACGTCATCGTTGTGGAATCGGTGGACGAATATGGATCGCTGATACAAAGATCGACAGTTACGGCGTCGAATGGCGTCACTATGTCTATAACCGCGCCGGCTATACCGGGTTACGCGTTGACGAGCGCAAGCCGTCAGACCGTGACGGCGCCGGGTAAAGCGACGTTTGAATTCCGCGAGGACAGCGTTAACGTCACGTTAAGCGCGGTAACGGCGCAAGGAACGCCGATACCGCTGCCTTCCGGCGTACAGGGCGTGACGAAGGCCGCGCGCGGTTCAATGCATACGGTTTACGCGCCTCATATACCGGGGTATGTCCTTATGTCCGTCACTCAGAGCGTGACGTTCCGCGCGACCGCCGCTAGAACGGTTGAGTTCGAGTACGCCAGGGTTCAGGAAGCGCTCGAAGGATATTTAGTCAATATAACCGTAGAGGGGCTTGACGCTAGCGGTAACGAGCTTTATTCCTATTCGTTCACAAGCGTGAAAGATACCGGCGATATAACGGTGAACGCTATGCCGCTTCCTAATTATGAACTTACGTCGGCGGCGTCTCAAAGCGTTCCGACTACGGGCGATTCAATCGTGACGTTCAATTACGCCTCGCTTGCGACCGTTGTGACGATAGAAGCGGTTGACGATTTAGGAACGGCTATATCCGGCTTCACGCCTATAGTCGCTCCGGCGGTGAAAGGTCAGCCGTTCAGCTATGCCGCGCCTTATATAAACGGCTGGAATTTGATTGACAAGAATAATTTTGTGAAGACGATAAACTCAGTGGATCCGTCTGCGGACGCCGGGCATATAATGACGTTCGCATATGGGAAGTCAATAGGAAACGTAACCGTCGTTTTGAAAGAAGACGATACGAACGGAGCCATTATAGCCGTAAGAAACGAAGAAGCGGATATCAATGGGCTTGAGATTTTGCCTGAGGATCTTTCTTCGCTCTATTACACGCTTATAGGTCCCGTGAAGCATGATGTGGCGTACTCCGACCAGTCGCAGACCGTGGAATTCTATTATGAAAAAGAAGTGACGAACGTGACGGTGGAACACCGTGACAGTTCCGGAGGAGCGCTTCTTCAATCCGAAACTATAAATGACGTGAGACTTGGCGAAACGTATACGTTCAATTCCGTCGCGATAGCGGGCAAGACCGTGATGGGGGCGGCTTCGCGCGCTATAACGGTTGACAGGATGACGTCGCCTGTAGTGTTCTCTTATGTGGGCGTTTTAGCGGGCGTCATATCGGTGGACGCTCAGGATGAGCTAGGGAATGTGTTGAGAAGCTTTACGATATATTCCGTGCCCGGAACGGATATGACCGTAGCCGCGCCGGCGATTCTGGGATATAAGCTTACTGCGGGCGAACAGGCGTCGAAGGCGGTTCAATCGCCGGGAACGGTCAGCTTCATTTATGAGAAAGATGAAGTGAGGATAACGGCGGAGCTGAAAGACTCGAACGGTCAGTCGTTAACGCCTCCGGCGGGTTATCAGCCGTTGATTCAGGTTCCGCGCGGCGTTTCGAGCGTAATATACGCGCCGCATTTGTCGGGCTATTTGATAAGCGGGAACAGTTCCGCGACAGTTGACGGCGACGCGGACGAGACTGTGACGTTTAGTTATATTTCCGTTCAAGAAGCGGTCAACGAGTACGTGACGCAGATTACGGTGCGCGGCGCGGACGAGACGGGCAAGACGCTGTACTCGTACTCGTTCACGAAGCCGAGAAACGGCGAAAACGCCAAAGTTACGGCGTTCGCGCTGTCGGGCTACCGGCTGACGACTCCGTCGCCGGCGGTGGTCGACGCCGCGAACAAGGCGGTCGCCGAGCACACGTTCCAATACGAGTCGCTGGAGACGACCGTCACGATCAACGCGGTCGAGACGGG
>JAISER010000060.1 GCA_031263985.1 Clostridiales bacterium
ATAACCGGTATAATACGAGCCGTAATGAATTATGATTATGATGTAAAAATAGTATGCCCTGACGATTATTCCAGAAATACGTTTAAAAAATCGCAGTTAAACGGCAGAATGAAACACAGCAACCTTCAGTCAAAATATATCTTTGAAACGTTCGTAAGGGGCAAAAGTAACGAACTAGCGTTCGCCGCCGCAGTCGCGGTGGCCGAGTCCCCGGGCTTTACAAAATACAATCCGCTGTTCTTATACGGCGGCGTCGGACTTGGTAAAACGCACCTTATGCATTCCATAGGCAATTACGCGCTTGAACAAAAAGACGATGTGAAAATATTATACGTTTCATCCGAAACGTTCACTATAGAGTTCATTAACTCCATAAAGCAGAGCAAAAATCAGGAATTTCGGGACAAGTACAGAGAAGTGGACGTACTTCTTATAGATGATATTCAATTTCTTTCCGAAAGAGCCGAGAGCACTCAAGAGGAGCTTTTCCATACGTTCAACGCGCTTTATAACGCGAACAAGCAAATAGTCATTACAAGCGACAGACCGCCCAAAGAACTCAAAACTTTGGAAGAACGCCTTCGTTCCCGATTCGGATGCGGGCTTATCATAGACGTGACTCAACCTGATTTCGAGACGCGAATCGCGATATTAGAAAAAAAGTGTGAAATTGACTCTATATATGTACCTGACGACGTGATAAATTTTATAGCTAAGAACGTCGTTTCAAACATCAGGGAACTTGAAGGCGCCCTTAATAAAGTCGCCGCTTACGCCAAATTGTCGTCCAACATGAAAATATCGATGGATCTCGCCAAACAGGCGTTAAAAGATATTATAAACAATGACGGAAAAAAAGATATCGATACTATATACATACAAAAAATGGTAGCTGAATATTATAACTTGACTTATGACGAACTGAAAAGCAAAAAGCGCACCCAACGCATAGCTTATCCGCGTCAAGTCGCCATGTACTTGTCACGTAAAATACTGGACCTTTCGCTGCCCCAGCTTGGCGTTATTTTTGGGCGCGATCATTCCACTATAAGCCACGGGTGCGATAAAATAACATATGAAATGGAAAACGACCAGAAAGCCAGAGAATCTATAATAGAGCTGGAAAACAAAATACGCGCTCAGTAAAAATAATCCTCTCAATATTGAATATAAGGACGCGCCGTTTTTAACATCGCTTAAAAATAAGCGATGTTTATGTTTTGAGTATAAGAGTTTGAACAGGTTTTAAGCGAACCCTCCCACGGCGAAAGATACTCCTTAGTTTTAAAATCTTTCAAAGAGAAAAGCGGGCGTAGACGCGCTCACAGCCTTACGGTCTTTGGATTATTTGTATAACCGTAAAGTTTTCTAAAGCTTTTCCAAACTGTTTTCAAAATGGATTTCAGCCTTGCGCGCGGGGATAAATTAGGTTATCCAATAATCCCAAGCCCCTACTGCCACTACTTCTATAAATTATAATTAAGTTAAGGAGCGCCGAGATGCAAATTACATGCTCAAGGAACTTATTGCTAGAGAACATACAGATCGTATCAAAAGCGGTGTCAAGCCGGTCTACGCTGGCTATACTTGAATGCGTGCTTTTGAGCGCGTATGAAGACAGCTTCAAAATGACGGCCAATGATCTCGAGATAGCCGTTGAAACGGGCGATATCGCGGCTGATGTAAAAGAGTCGGGTTCAGTCGCGTTGGACGCGAAGTTATTCTTTGAAATCGTGAGGAAATTGCCGGACGCTCAAGTCTTAATAAGATCTGACGAAAACAACGTGACGGTTATAAAATGTCAGAAAGCGCAATTTAAGATATTGGGTATGCCGGGTGAGGAGTTTCCCGCTTTGCCGGAAGTGGAAAAGACTAAATACGCTTCAATAAAAGCTAATGAGCTGAAGAATATGGTTAAAAGGACTGTTTTCGCCGTTTCCGCCGACGACAGCAAGCCGGTTTTGACGGGTGAGCTTATAGAGATAAATAAAGGGGAATTAAATATCGTGGCCGTTGACGGCTACAGGGTGGCTCTCTGTCAGGCTCATACGAGCGGCGACGGGGTTGAAGACGCTTATGTGGTGATTCCGGCGAAAACGCTAAGCGAAATATGCAGGATACTGCCTTCGGAAGATGATTTGGAGGTCAAGCTATGGTTCACGAAGAATCACGCGCTGGCGGAAACGGGCGGGCCTGTGGTAGTGTCCAGGTTGTTGGAGGGCGACTTTATAAAATACAAGCAATTATTTACGGAAGGATACAATACAAAGGCGCTGGTTGACCGGATGACTTTTCTAATGTGCGTTGAGCGCGCTTCGCTTATAGCGTCCAGGGAGATCAAGAAAAATCCGGTTAAGATCAAAATAGACGAAGGCGTGATGAGCGTGTCGTCGTTTACGGAAATAGGCGACTTTTATGATGAAATAGACATCAGGTCGGATGGGCCTGGAATAGAGATTTCGTTTAATCCGCGCTTTATAATAGACGCGCTTAAAACGATAGACGACGAGAACGTGGCGTTAAGGTTTACTACTCCTTTAAGCCCTTGCGTCATTACGGGCGATGAGGACTTGAACGTAAAGCATCTTATTTTGCCGCTTAGATTTAACGGATGATAGGTGTCTTAAATAATTGAATTATGGAAATAATATAGAAGACCTGTCCTGGAACCTGATTCCGGCGTCCGCGCGGCGAAATCAAGTTCCAGGACAGGTCTAGTGAAATAGCGGTGAAAGAAGGATGTTCGTACATAAAATAGAACTGAATGATTTTAGAAATTTTGAACGTTTAGAAATATTTTTACAAAAGGGAGTTAATGTATTTTATGGCGAAAACGCGCAAGGTAAGACCAATATGCTCGAATCGGTTTATTTATGCGCGACCGGAAGGTCACAAAGAGCCAGAAATATAAAAGAGCTTGTGCGCTTTGGCGGCGATTACGCTAACGTCACTGTGTTTATAAAAAGCGGATACGATGACGGCGTCGATAAAATAAACGTGAATTTAAACGCGGATGGGGCTAAGCGCGTTTTGATAAACGGCGTTCAGATTAATAAAATGAGCGAGTTATTTGGAAAACTGCTCGCGGTCATGTTTTCGCCGGAAGACTTAAAGCTTATAAAATCAGGGCCGGCCGAGCGCAGGCGTTTTATGGACATGGAGCTTTGTCAGTTAAGCGTGTCGTATTGTCATGATTTACAGCGATATTACCGGGTTTTAAAACAACGGAATAATTTGTTGAGAAGCGTTAAATATAACCCGTCCGCGGCTGAAACGCTTTTTTTATGGGATAGACAGATTGTCGAAATAGGTATCGAGATAATCAAAAAAAGGCGCGCTTTCATATCAGATTTGAGCGACGCGGCGGCTGAAACGCATTCGAGGATTACGAACGGGACGGAAAAGCTGAAGATATCGTACAAGCCTAACGTAACGGAAGATGATTTCGAGGAAAAATTGAAAAGAAATAAAGATCGGGACATCTTTTTAGCCGCTACCGCGTCGGGCGTTCATAAGGACGATTTAAGCTTTGAGATAAACGGATTTAACGCCAAGGTCTACGGATCGCAAGGACAGCAGCGCACAGCGTGCCTTTGCGCTAAACTGGCGGAGATATCCGTAATAAAAAATCAAAAGAAAAGATCGCCCGTGTTGTTGCTGGACGACGTATTTTCAGAGCTTGATGAGACCAGACGAAGGTTTTTAATAAAAAACATAGAAGGCGTTCAGTCCATAATAACAAGCGCGGGCGCGGTTGAAGCCAATGTTTTTAAAAACGCGCTCGAAGTGAAGAACGGAAAAATATATAGGGGTGTTTGAAAGATATGCCTGACAATATAAGCTATGACGAAAATCAGATTCAAGTGCTTGAAGGGCTTGAAGCGGTAAGAAAACGGCCCGGGATGTATATAGGCAGCACGTCGTCGCGCGGTCTTCACCACCTTGTCTATGAAATCGTGGACAACGCCGTGGACGAAGCTATGGCCGGGTTTTGCGATAGCATAGATATAAAAATAAAAGAAGGCGACATCATTCGCGTAGAGGATAACGGACGCGGCATACCCACAGGCATTCAGCCGCAAAAAGGCATACCGGCGGTGGAAGTCGTCTTTACTATGCTCCACGCCGGAGGTAAATTCGGCGGCGGGGGCTATAAAGTGTCAGGCGGACTTCACGGCGTGGGCGCTTCCGTCGTAAACGCCCTTTCCGAATGGCTTAAAGTGACGATATATAGTGACGGCAAGATTCATGAGCAGACTTATGAACGTGGGGACGTCGTAAAAAAATTATCCGTTTCAGGGGAAACGGATAAAAGGGGAACTTGCGTTGAGTTTAAACCCGATGGAACGATATTCGAAGAGACGGAATTCAATTTTGATATTTTAAAGCAACGTATGCAAGAGACGGCTTTTCTGACGAAAGGTCTTAAAATAAACCTGGAAGACGAGCGTCAAGGTAAAGGGAAGAAGAGAACATACTGCTATGAGGGCGGCGTTAAACAATTCGTTCAACACATAAACAGAAACAGAACGGCCCTGTTTGAGAATGTTTTCTATTGTGAAGCTGAGAAAGACGGCGTTAATGTGGAAGTGGCTCTGCAATATAATGACGAGTATCTGGAGACGACGTATTCTTTCGTGAACAATATAAACACCGTGGACGGCGGAACGCATGTGGCGGGTTTCAGGGCCGGGCTTACGAAGACGATAAACGATTACGCCAAGAAGTTTAATATCATAAAAGAAAACGACAAGAATCTTTCCGGCGATGATGTCAGAGAAGGATTGACAGCGGTAATAAGCGTCAAAATAGTCGAGCCGCAGTTTGAAGGCCAGACTAAAGGGAAATTAGGCAACAGCGAGGCGCGTTACGCGGTGGAATCCGTCGTTTCGGAATGGTTAGGATATTTCTTGGAAGAGAATCCTAATGTTGGAAAGATAATAGTCGAAAAGGCGCTTATGGCGTCCCGCGCCCGCGACGCGGCGAAAAAAGCCAGAGAGCTTGTGCGCAGAAAAACCGTTTTAGAAGGCGGCAGACTGCCCGGAAAACTAACGGACTGCTCTGAAAAAGACCCGGAAAAGTGTGAAATTTATATCGTGGAGGGCAACTCGGCCGGAGGTTCGGCGAAATCGGCGCGAACGCCGAAAACTCAAGCTATACTGCCGTTGCGAGGTAAGATATTAAACGTGGAGAAAGCCCGGCTTGACAAGATATTGGGTAATGAGGAAATAAGATCGATGATAACGGCGTTTGGAACGGGCGTACATGAAGATTTTGACATATCGCGCCTGCGTTATCACAAAATCATTATAATGACGGACGCGGACGTGGACGGCGCTCATATACGCACGCTTTTGCTGACGTTTATGTATAGGTTTATGAGTCCGTTAATAAATGAGGGAAAGGTATATATCGCCCAGCCGCCTCTTTATAAAGTGGAAAAGAGTAAAAAGGAATATTACGCTTACAGCGATGACGAGCTGGAGTCCATACTAAAAGATATAGGACGCGACGGAATAAAGCCTATACAAAGATATAAAGGTCTTGGCGAAATGGACGCCGAACAGCTTTGGGACACGACGATGGACCCTGAAAAACGCGTTTTATTGAAAGTCGATCTTGAGGACGCCATATTGGCCGATGAGATCTTTACTCAGCTTATGGGCGATAAAGTGGAGCCGAGACGCGAATTTATAAACGAATACGCGCAATATGTAGTTAACCTCGACGTTTAAAGGAGACGGTTATGGATAACAACGAAAAAAATGGCGTAGATAAGATTATAACCGTCAACCTGGAAGATCAGATGCGAAAGTCTTATATCGATTACGCGATGAGCGTCATTGTCGCCAGAGCGCTGCCGGATGTGCGCGACGGGCTGAAACCCGTGCACAGACGCATACTTCACGCGATGAACGAACTGAATCTGGCCCCGAACAAGGCGTACAAAAAATCGGCGCGTATAGTGGGCGACACGATGGGTAAGTATCATCCGCACGGCGATTCGTCCATCTATGACGCTATGGTTCGCATGGCTCAGGACTTTTCAATGCGCTACGCGCTTGTGGACGGACATGGCAATTTCGGCTCTATGGACGGCGACGACGCCGCGGCGCAAAGGTATACCGAGGCGCGGCTGAGTCCTCTCGCTATGGAAATGATAGCGGACATAGAGAAAGAAACGGTGGACTTTCAACCTAACTACGACGAGGAATTCAACGAGCCGGTCGTTCTGCCGTCACGCTTGCCGAATCTTTTGATAAACGGCTCTTCGGGCATAGCCGTCGGCATGGCGACGAATATTCCGCCGCATAATCTCAGAGAAGCCGCGGACGGCGTGATAAAGATGATAGACGACCGTATAAACGGTGAGGACACCGATATAGAGGATCTTATAGATATCATAAAAGGTCCTGATTTTCCGACGGGCGCGTCTATACTTGGCGTGGCCGGCATAAAACAGGCGTATAGAACAGGACGCGGCAAGATAAAGGCGCGCGCCGTAACGGATATCGAGACGTTTCATTCTAACCGCGAGCGCATCGTGGTAACGGAATTGCCGTTTCAAGTGAACAAAGCGCGGATGCTGGAAAAAATCGGAGAGCTTGTAAGCGAGAAACGCATAGAGGGAATATCGGATATACGCGATGAATCCGACCGAAACGGCATTCGCGTCGTAATAGAGCTAAAGAAAGACGCTAACGCTAACGTTATTTTGAACCAACTCTATAAAAACTCGCAGATGCAAGAGTCCTATGGCATAAATATGCTCGCTCTTGTGGAAAATAAACCGCGTATACTAAATTTAAAAGAGATACTTAATTATTACCTTGAGCATCAAAAAGAGGTCATCGCGAGAAGAACGCGCTTTGATCTGGCTAAGGCGCGAAAAAGGGCGCATATACTGGAAGGGCTGCTTATAGCGCTCGACAATATAGACGAGGTAATAAACATTATAAGATCGTCTAAAGACACGTCGGCGGCGAAAGAAGCGCTCAGCGCGCGGTTCAGTCTGTCGGAGGAGCAATCAAGCGCGATAGTCGAAATGCGCCTTCGAAGCCTCACCGGACTTGAGCGCGAAAAACTCGACAAGGAATACGCCGAATTAAAACAGCTTATATCCGAGCTTACGGCGATACTTAACGACGAAAAATTACTTTATGGCGTAATACGCGAGGAAATCTCCGCGATCAAAACGAAGTTCGGCGATGAACGCAGAACGAGATTATTGGTTGACACGGGCGATATTGAAATCGAAGACCTTATAGAAGACGAGATTTCAGTCATAACATTCTCACACCTTAATTACGTGAAACGCATACCGCTTAATACATACAGGAGCCAAAACAGAGGCGGACGAGGCGTGATAGGTATGCAGACGCGCAATGAGGATATAGTGAAAAACTTTTTTGTGGCTAACACCCATGATTATTTGTTATATTTTACTAATAAAGGGCGCGCTTACGCTACGAAAGCCTATGAAATACCGGTAGCGTCACGTACGGCGCGCGGCATGGCGATAGTGAATATGCTGAATCTAACGCCGAAAGAGAAGATAACGGACATCATAGCGCTTAAAGAGCTTCGCGGCGACGAGTATCTCACGCTTGTCACGAAAAAGGGGCTTGTCAAAAAAACGCCGTTTTCCGAATTTATGAGTATAAATAAAGTCGGAAAAATTGCGATTAAATTTAAGGACGATGATGAACTGATAGCCGCGTTGCATACGGATGGGAAACAGGAGCTATTTATCGCCACTAAATTCGGACAGGGCATACGCTTCCAAGAGAACGAAGTGAGACCGACCGGCAGAACGTCTCAAGGCGTCAGCGCCATAAAGCTTCATAAAGGCGATGAAGTCGTAAGCTCCGACATAATAGAAGAAGATAAAAAAGTGCTGTTCGTTTCTGAAAAGGGATATGGCAAATGCACCGATGGGGAAGCGTTTAACGCCAGGCATAGAGGCGGCTACGGAGTCAAGATATATAAACTTACCGATAAAACCGGCAATATCGCGGGCGTATCCAAAGTATGCGGCGGCGATGAGCTTATGATTATCACATCCGAAGGCGTAATAATACGCTTGCGCGTCGCGGACATATCGACGCAGGGACGAATTACCCAGGGTATAAAGCTTATAAATCTGGATCCCGGTTCAGTAGTAATGAGCATAGCTAAAATAGATGAGGGAAGACTTGAATAAAGATTTCAATTTGGAGGTTGAAATTTTTTAACGCTGGGAGGGAAATCGATCATGGAACTGATGTTGGGTAACGAAGCGGTGGCGCGCGGCGCGTGGGAAGCCGGCGCGACGGTCGCGACGGCGTATCCGGGCACGCCGTCGACGGAAATTATAGAGAACGCCGCGCTTTTAAGCGAGTTTTATACGGAATGGTCGCCGAATGAGAAGGTAGCGCTGGAAGTAGCCATAGGCGCTTCGATGGCCGGCGCGCGCGCGCTTTGCTGTATGAAGCATGTGGGCGTGAACGTAGCCGCGGATCCGCTTTTCTCAGCCGCGTATATGGGCATAAACGGCGGACTCGTTTTGGTATGCGCCGATGACCCAGGCATACATTCTTCGCAGAACGAACAAGACTCAAGATACTACGCTAAAAGCGCGCATATACCTATGCTGGAGCCTTCCGACAGCGCGGAATGCCTTGAATTTACAAAGCGCGCGTTTGAGATAAGCGAAAAGTACGGCGCGCCGGTTATGGTAAGACTTGTCACGCGCGTGGCTCATGCTCGCGGCGTAACGAAAACGGGCAAGCGCGAAAAACGGGCGCTTAAGACATATAGAAAAGAAATTGACAAGTTTATAATGATGACGGGCTTTGCGCGAAAGAGACATGTGTTCGTCGAGGAACGTGAAAAGAGACTTGTAAAGGATTTAAAGGATCTAGGACTTAATAGGGCGGAATACGCGGACGGCGCGAAGATAGGCGTGATTTGCTCAGGCTCGGCGTACAATTACGTCAAAGAAGCGCTGCCGAATGTGTCAACGCTGAAGTTGGGCGTAGCGCATCCGCTGGACAAGAATATGATTAAAGAATTCGCCGAAAATGTGGAGACGCTTTATATAGTCGAGGAACTTGAGCCTTTTATCGAAGAAGCCGTGTTGGCGATGGGCGTTAAGGCGTCAGGGAAAGATAAAACCGGCGTTCAAGGTGAGCTTTTCGCTGGTAAGATAGCCGAATTGTTTGACGGCAAGCCGGACCCTGGAGTTTGGGAAACGCCGGGAATACCGGCGCGCCCTCCCGTTTTGTGCGCGGGCTGCCCGCACAGAGCCGTGTTTTATGTGTTGAGCAGGCTCAGGTTCATCGTGTTTGGTGACATAGGGTGCTATACGCTAGGAGCGTTGGACCCGCTTAACGCTATGGATTCGGAGATTTGCATGGGCGCGTCGATAGGCATGGCGGCGGGGTTTGAAAAGGCGCGCGGCGCTGAAACCGCTAAGAGAAGCGTAGCCGTGATAGGGGACTCGACGTTCGTGCATTCCGGCGTGACGGGGCTTATAAACGTCGTCTATAATAAAGCGAATACAACGGTTATAATATTGGACAACTCCACGACCGGCATGACCGGTCATCAGCCTAATCCAACGACCGGCGAGACAATACGCGGCGAAAAGACTGTTCAGCTCAATATCGAAAGACTATGCGAAGCTATCGGCGTGCCGTCGGTCCATGTAATAGACCCGTTTGAGATACATGACTTGGAGTCGATGATCAGAGAAGAGACTAAAAAAGATGGCCCGTCAGTCATTATAACGCGTCGTCCGTGCGCTTTAATCGATAAAAATAAAAAAGAGAACGCATTCGCTATAGATAAGGAAAAATGCGTGGTGTGCGGCGCCTGTGTAAGAATAGGATGTCCCGCTATTACCAGGGAAAAAGACAGCGTAACTATAGACGCCGCGCAATGCGTAGGCTGCGGGCTTTGCGCTAAAATTTGCGCGCGCTCCGCTATATCGGAGGTAGTGTAAACATGGACAATTTAAACGCGGTCATAGTCGGCGTCGGCGGACAGGGCACGCTGTTGGCGAGCCGCGTTCTCGGGCGCGTGGCGCTTAATCTGAAAAAGGACGTTAAAGTAAGCGAAGTGCATGGAATGAGCCAGCGCGGGGGTTCAGTAACCACGTACGTAAGAATAGGCGAAAAGGTATATTCGCCGGTTGTGGAACAGCGAAGCGCGGACTATATTTTGGCTTTTGAAGAGCTGGAGGCGTTGCGGGCGGCGCCATATTTAAAAGAAAACGGTGAAATAATAGTTAATACGCAGAAAATAGCGCCGCTTTCTGTGACGACGGGCGCTCAGGAGTATCCAAAAACCTTGGAGACTCTAAAGGAAAACGCCGATGTCACAGCCATCGACGCGCTGACGCTCGCCAGACAAGCCGGAAACGAACGCGCCGTTAACACCGTTTTATTAGGGGCGTTCGCTAAAAAACTGGAGATTGACGAAGATATATGGCGCGAAGCTATCAGAGAATGCGTGCCGGAGAAATATTTAAAAGCGAATGAGAAAGCGTTTGATTTGGGGTATGCGAGTTAGATATATTATTAGACGAAGAGAGAGAAACCAAATGAAAAGGCATGGGATGTTTTTTTGAAAGATAAGACGGCGTGGCGCAAAATAGGTATGTCCGCGCGTGAGGCGCTGAACGAAGCCGTGTCTCGGCGTTTCAGCGAAAAAATCGCTCTGACGCTAATAAAATATCCAGCTGTTGCGTCGGCGAGAACTATACTTTCGTATTATCCCTTGAAGGGCGAGGTTGACGCTCGCTTTTTTAACGAATACGCGTTACAGGCTGGAAAAACGCTGGCTTTTCCTATCTGTCAAGCGAATGGCGAGATGATAGCGGCTATACCTGATTCGCCGGATGATATGGAAAAAGGCGAACTTGGCGTAAAATCGCCCGTTAAAGACAGGTCAACGATAATTGCGCCAACGGATATTGACGTCGCAGTAACGCCATGCGTGGCGTTCAGCGCCCGCGATAAAACGCGCTTGGGCCGCGGCGGCGGTTATTATGACCGATATCTGCCGCTTTGCGGAAACGCCGTGAAGATCGCAATAGCTTATGAGGTTCAGCGCGCCGACGATCTGCCGCGCGATGAGTGGGACGCGCCTTTGGACGTCATTATAACCGAAGCGGCGGTATATTAATTCGATCAGCAATGTAAAGCGGTCTTTAGCCGGCATAATTTTTTTATCAATGTAAAAAAGCGACAGGTACTAATACAACCATCCGTTTCATATACATAGTGTGTATAGATTACACATTTTAGGAGGTATGGAATGGAAAATTTCAATCTATACAAAGACATAGCGGAACGCACTCAGGGAGACATTTACATAGGTGTCGTGGGTCCGGTTAGGACAGGCAAATCCACGTTCATCAAACGTTTTATGGATTTAATGGTCATCCCGAAAATTACTAACGGATATATCAAAGAGCGCGCGAAAGATGAACTTCCGCAAAGTTCGGCCGGAAAAGCTATAATGACGACTGAGCCTAAGTTCGTGCCGAACGAGGCGGTGGAGGTGTCAATAGACGACGCGCTGAACTTTAAGATGCGGATGATCGACTGCGTCGGCTATCTTGTGCCTGACGCCATAGGTTATATGGACGGAGAATCGCCGCGCATGGTCAACACGCCGTGGTCGGAAAACAGAATTCCGTTTGTGGAGGCGGCGGAAACGGGCACGCGGAAAGTCATAGCGGACCATTCGACCATAGGCGTAGTCGTGACGACGGATGGGTCCGTCACGGAGATCGAACGAAGCGGATATGAAGAAGCGGAAGAACGCGTGATAAACGAGTTGAAAGAGCTTGACAAACCGTTTGTCGTGGCGTTGAATACCGCGCACCCGTACGCGCCGGAAACGGAGACGCTGCGCGCGGCGCTCGCGGCGCGACACAATGTGCCCGTCGTGTCCGTAAACTGCGCTCAGCTTAAAGAAGAGGACATAAACCTGATAATGGAAAAAGCTCTTTACGAATTCCCCGTTAAAGAGATTAAAATCAGTTTCCCAAGGTGGCTGGACACGCTCGATTTCAATCACTGGCTTAAACAGGACGTTATATCATCAGTCAGAAATATGATGGGCAAAGCCTCAAAACTGCGCGACGTTAAGGATTGTATTCCGTTAATAGAGGAAAACAGTCATATAAAAAAGGCGTATTTGGACGGCATTACGCTTGGCGAAGGTTGCGCCGGCATAGAGGTGTCGCTGGATGACTCGCTTTTTTATAAGGTGCTGAGCGAGACTATCGACATGGATATTGACGGAGAGCATCAGCTTATTTCCACGATAAAGGTGCTGGCCGAAGCCAAAAAAGAATATGACAAGGTGCGATCGGCCATAGAGGAGGTACGCCAGCGCGGTTACGGCATAGTAACCCCGGCGCTTGACGAGATGAAGCTCGAAGCCCCGGTTATAGTCAAAAACGGAGCGAGATTCGGCGTAAAGATAAAAGCCACCGCCCCATCTATACACCTAATGCGCGCCGACATAGAGACGGAGATTTCGCCTATAGTCGGAACCGAAAAGCAGAGCGAGGATTTGATCAATTATCTTTTGGCGGAAATGGCCGAAGACCCTAATAAGGTTTGGGAGCTTAACATGTTCGGGCGCTCTATGCACGACTTGGTGCGGGACGGCTTGCAAAGCAAGCTTTACAGGATTCCGGAGGACGCGCGAATGAAATTTCAAGAAACGCTCCAACGCATTATAAATGAGGGCAGCGGAGGCCTTATTTGCATTATATTATAAGCAATCAAAAAACGGCGAAAACTTTTAAAGTCTTCGTCGATTTTTTTTACGCCGTTACGGATAGGAACTTGGCGAAACGGTTAAAACGTGAATGAAACGGCGGAAGCGAGATCCTTTAAAGCCGGAGCTATGTACGTATATAAAAAGCGCATCAACAGGTAAAGTCCGACAAGATACGAACCTATCTCCAGCACTCTGGCCAGATATGGCCGTTCTTTAGGGTTTATAAAAACCTCTATTATAATTTGCGCGAAGGCGAGCAAACATATCTGCCAGATAAACATCAATATTTCTCTCAAAACGATACCTCCCAAACGCTTGGAAAATCATCCGTACCGTATAATATATGTGCGGGAGCTCGCCAAAATACAAACTAAGGATCATTACCGTAAAATATGAGGCTTAAGACATATCGCCTCCGACTTATCCGGTCAAGACCAAAAAAAAAGCGCCGGATCTTAATTATCCGACGCTGATGATTCATCGAAGGCGTTTGACACTAAAAGCTCAACGCGGCGATTGCGCTGACGGCCTTCCGGCGTATCGTTCGTGTCTAAGGGTTTATGCTCGCCATATCCGCGAGAGCTGAAATATACGGGGTTAAAATGACCGCTCGTCAGTAAAACCTCTAAAAAATTCACCGCGCGTTCCATGCTTAAATGCCAGTTGGAAGGATACCTTGAGGAATGTATAGGCACATTGTCGGTATGTCCCGTTACGACGACCTCGAACGGGCGCTCCTCATCTTGATTTTGGTTGAGCAGCCGCGCGATCATATCGACTTCCTCCATCATTTCCGGCGTAATGTCGGCGCTGCCGGATTCAAACCATATATCGCTTTTCAGCGTTATCAATATGTCTTCGCCTATGCGCTCCAAGCCTATAATATCCTTAAAATCTTCGCTTTCCTCCACATGTTTTTCTATCGAATCATATAGATTGTCTATAGGCTCTTCGTATTCCTCGCGCGCGGTCAGGTTTTGTTCGACGAATTCAGCGTCGATGACGCTTCCCTTGCTTATAGGCGCGCCTCCTTCGGTGACGCCGCCAATGAACTCGCCGTAAAACGCGGCGGCCATGCTTTGAATTTTTTCTTGGTCAATGCTGCTGGACGCGAAAAGCACTATAAACAGCGCAAGCAAAAGCGTCAAAAGGTCAGCGTAAGGTACAAGCCAGCTTTCATCGGCGTGTTCTTCATGGTTCTCTTTCTTATGCCTTGACAAGCCGTCACTCCCTTTTTTCGCTCCATTGACGTTATATGAGATATGCTTGAAGAGCCGACTGCTCAGGCGCCGCCTGTCCAGGCAAAATCGTAAGCGTCATCGAGAGAGGTATCTTAAATTTAGTCGCCGCGCTTTCGGGACGGTCTCGCTTAGAACGGTTCCTCACAAAAGACCCGCCGCTAGGTTTCGCTCCTTAATATATTTATGAATTCACGGTAGTATATCTAAATGCTGGCGCGTCGCATTATTCCGTTTTTTCTTCGGCGAAGTCGCCGCGCGCTTTTTCAGGCAGGAATAAAAGCAGCCTATCTTTCAGCGCGCGCGGGTTTTGCCCCTCACTTATGCCTAACAGCCCTTCAAGCATAAGCCCTTTTACGAACGCTTCTTGCTTAGATTTTCTTTTAAGTCTGTTAGCGAACGGATGCCAGAGCACATAGCCCGTAAATATACCCAAAAGGGTAGCTACAAACGCGGCCGAGATGGCGTGTCCAAGCGCTTCCGTGTCATTCATGTTACTGAGCGCCGCGATCAATCCGAGCACCGCGCCTAAAACGCCAAGAGTAGGCGCGTAAGTGCCGGCTTGCGTGAAAATTTGCGCGTTAGCCGCGTGCCTGTCTTCCATGGCGCCTATTTCAGCCGAAAGCAGTTCGGAAATTTGATGCGTGTCGGCGCCCTCGGTAAGCATCTGTATGCCCTGCACTATAAACGGATGACCGATAGAATCCGCTTTTTCCTCAAGCGCTAAGATACCGTCGCGCCTTACGATTTCGGACAGCTCAACAATGGTTGTAACGACTTCTCTATTTGAGGTGAACCGAGACTTTCCAAAAAGCACGCCGAATAACCTGCCTATGTTTTTAATTTCATTACCGGGCGTGGCGATTATAACGGCCCCCGCCGTGCCTATCAAAATAATGAAAAACGCGGCGGGATTAGCGAGCGCCGATAAAGGGACGCCTTTAAAAACCATACCTATCAAGACCGCCGCTAAACCTACGATCAGTCCTATAAGAGTCATTAAATCCACGGGCAGCTCACCTTATACTTTAATGAAAACGGAATCGTTTTCATTACCTTTCTGTAAAAATGCATGTTTCAAAGCGTATCAAGAGGGCGAACCTTTTATGATCATTATTATGCTCATAATCATTAAAAAAAACGCCCTATTTCAAAAAGTGAAATTATGGCGTTTTTATACTGGACTGTCCTGAAACCTAACTCCGGCGTCAGCGCGGCGAGATTTTGTCGCGAAGCCTCGCTGACTTAGTTGGTTCGCCCGCGTTTCGCGCCTGGCCCAACGCGAAAAACTCTCGCCCGGTTTGGCTATGTTTCAAATGGAGTCTAGTGTTAATATCTGAATTTTTCTTCGAGCAAGGCGGCGAGATCGCCTATTTTAACGCGATTTTGGCTCATTGTGTCACGGTCGCGCACAGTCACGGCGCCGTCGTCCAAGGAATCGAAATCATACGTGACGCATACGGGAGTGCCTATTTCGTCCTGTCGCCTGTATCGTTTGCCTATGGAGCCGGCGGCGTCGAATTCACACGGAAACTGTTTTAAGAGCGCGCGATAAACATCAAGCGCGTTTTCAGACAATTTCTTAGAAAGAGGCAGTACGGCCGCCTTTACCGGCGCGAGCGCCGGATGAAAGCGCATTACGACGCGCGTATCGCCTTCCGGGGTTCGCTCTTCGTCATACGCGTCGCATAAAAAGGCCAAAAGCGCTCTGTCCGCGCCAAGCGAGGGTTCTATGCAGTAGGGCGTAAACTTTTCGTTTGTGTCCGGGTCAAAATAAGTCATTTCCTCTTTTGAATGCTCTTGATGTTGTTTAAGGTCAAAATCAGTGCGGTCGGCTATGCCCCAAAGCTCGCCCCAGCCGAACGGAAAGCGGTACTCTATGTCCGAAGTGGCCGCGGAATAGTGTGAAAGCTCTTCGGCGTTATGGTCGCGTACGCGCGTGTTTTCGTCTTTTAGCCCAAGTTCCTTCAGCCAGTCCGCGCAAAATTGTTTCCAATAGGCGAACCATTTCAAGTCTTCCCCAGGTTTACAAAAAAACTCCAATTCCATCTGTTCAAATTCACGCGTGCGAAAAATGAAATTGCCCGGAGTAATTTCGTTTCTGAACGATTTACCGACTTGGCCTATGCCGAATGGTATTTTCCTGCGCGTAGTGCGTTGAACGTTTTTAAAGTTCACAAATATGCCTTGAGCTGTTTCAGGACGCAAATATACGACGTTCTTGCTGTCCTCCGTGACGCCGGCGTGCGTTTTGAACATCAGGTTAAACTGCCTTATGTCCGTAAAATCACGCGCTCCGCACGAAGGACAATCTATTTTATTTTCTTCGATAAATCGCAGCATCCGTTCGTTTGACCAGCCGTCGGCGGTTTGGTCCTCGTCATTCGCTTTAAAATGATCCTCTATAAGTTTATCAGCGCGAAACCTCTCCTTGCACGCCTTGCAATCCATAAGCGGGTCCGAAAATCCGCCGACGTGGCCTGACGCTTCCCAAACGCGAGGGTTCATAAGTATAGCGCAGTCAACCCCTACGTTATATTCGTTTTCATATATGAACTTTTTCATCCAAGCCGCTTTCACGTTCGCTTTAAGCGCTGATCCAAGCGGCCCGTAATCCCATGAATTGGCAAGTCCGCCGTAAATTTCAGATCCGGGGTATATAAAGCCCCTGCTCTTACAAACGGACACAATATTTTCCATCGACGCGTTCATGCGTATAACCCCTCCGTACCGTTTAATCACCGAATAATTGATAATAATAAAACACGGAGCTTTCCGTTTTCTTAAGAAACGGCGAACATCCGAATCAGTAAAAGTCTGTTCGAAATCTCGTTTTTAGCGGATTTGAAGATCTTGAACAGGCTCTAAGCGCGCGTAACTTCAGTATATACTACCGTTTCCCGTTTAAGCAAGAGGAAATTGAGTTCGCGCTTTCGCGTTTGGCGAAAAATCACTGCAAAAATCCGCTGAAAGCGAGATCTTAAACAGGCTCTAAGGAGGGCGGCGAGGATTCAGGGAAAAGACTTTAATTGCGGCCGCGATTAATTTATACGACTATTCAATCGCTTCATGAAGCCGCGCAAATGCGCGGCGCGGGGTCCGGGGTCGAAGACCCCTGCGGGGTTTGGGGCGGACCCGCAAGGTCTTTATGACTTTTCTTGCTAGTCATTTTATAAAGTATGTCACCGCGC
>JAISER010000074.1 GCA_031263985.1 Clostridiales bacterium
TAAGACCTTGGGGGCGCCGCCCCCAATCTCCCGCTAAGGGACTTCGTCCCTTAGGAACCCTTTTCGCGCTCCGCGCCGGTTAGAGTCTGTTCAAGATCTCGCTTTTAGCGGATCCTCACACGTAAACTCGCGTTTATCAGCGCGCGGCGCTTTTCATGTCGTATAAAAGATTATATGACTATTCAATCGCTTCATGAAGCCGCGCATTTGCGCGGCGCGGGGTCCGGGGTCGAAGACCCCGGCGGGGTTTGGGGCGGAGTCCCAAGGTCTTTATGACTTGTTTGGATAGTTATCAAATTTTATTAATCGCCGAACCTTCGGCTTCATGATGGCGCGTTGATTCACACAGACGGCGCTGTCAACGAAGGAAAAATGGAAATAATTAGACCTGTCCCGGAACCTGACTTCGACGGAGTCAGATTTCAGGACAGGTCTAATTATTTTCCGACAGAGCCTAAGTTTTACTATGAAACAGATGGCTCTTTTTTATTATCTTTATCGCCGCCAACGCCGCAAGCGCGAGCGAAACCGCAAGCGCGGCGGACGAATACGCGTTCATGCGGCTAACCGCCGTTTCCCACGCCGCTCCCGCGAATCTGCCCATAAATACAAGAACGGCATTCCACACGAATGTGCCGGACAGCGTCAAAGCTATAAATTGCGGAGCGTCCACGCGAGCCATACCGGCGGGTATGGATACAAGGCTGCGCGCTATAGGCACGAAACGGCAGAAAAACACCGCCGCGACGCCGCGACGCGCGAACCGTTCACGCGCCGACGCGACGTCTCCTTTTTTGAAGCCTAGAGCTCCGCCGATTTTCCCGCTTAAAAGCCGTTCCAGCCTCTGCTCGCTAAACGCTCGGCCCACACCGTAAAGAGCCGCCGCGCCAAGCATAGACCCAGCGGTGGCGGCCGCCACAATCCCCCAAGGATTCAGCGCGCTTACGGTAGTCATGAATCCGCCGAACGTCAATATTATCTCTGACGGTATAGGCGGAAATATGTTCTCAGCGGCTATAAGCGCGCATACGCCCAGATAGCCGTATTTATCTATAATGTCCGCTATAACGCTCTCCATATCTAACATCTCCCGCAATGCGTATAACTAAGTTTATGCTGTTACGCGCGGCGTATTCTAGCATATCGAATTCCGCGCCCGCGGCGGCGAATAAAAATTTAACTTCACAATTGTTGCGAAAACGTATAAAATATGATATAGTCCTTCCATGAAAAACAATTGTATATTATCCAAGTACACATTAACGTATCAGCCCGTAGCGACGCGGCGTAAATAAAGCGTCAATACGTTATATAAGCGCGCGTTAAAAAATCATAGAAACGAAGGGACGCGGCATGGATGGACGCATGAATTCAAACGACGACAAAGGACGTTTCATCGTAATAGACGCAAGCGTCACGCCGGACGTTTTTCTGAAAGTCATCACGGCTGAGCGGCTTATACAAAACGGCGAGGCGGCCAGCGTGATTGAGGCCGTTCAGCGCGCCGACATAAGCCGCAGCGCGTTTTACAAATATCGCGGCAAGGTTTTCCCATACGACGCCAGACGTAAAGGCGAGACGATCACATTCGCGATGAGCATGTCCGATGTGCCCGGGATTTTGTCAAACGCGCTCACTATAATAGCCGAAAGCGGCGCGAACGTGCTTACTATAAGCCAGACGATACCTATCCGCTCGCTGGCGAACGTCACTATGACGATAGAGACGGCGGCGAACGATGTCAGCGGCGCGTTTGAACGAATACGCCGCCTGGACGGCGTCGCGGCTTTTAAAATATTGAACAGGGAGTGAGTATATGGCTGAAATCGCGATCTTGGGCTTCGGTACGGTAGGCTCCGGCGTCATGGATGTTTTATCCACAAACCGCATGAGCATAGATAAAAAAGCGGCGCAGCCCATAAGGATAAAACGCGTCCTGGACTTGCGCGACTTTCCTCAAAGCCCGGTTGAAAAACTTATTACGCATGATTTTGACGATATATTGTACGACAATGACATTTCCGTCGTAGTGGAGACTATGGGCGGCGTTGAGCCGGCTTACTCTTATGTCAAGCGATGCCTTTTGAACGGTAAAACGGTAGTCACAAGCAATAAGGAACTTGTCGCCAAACACGGCGCGGAGCTTTTAAACATAGCGCGTGAAAACAACTTGAACTTTTTGTTCGAGGCCAGCGTCGGCGGCGGTATACCTATCATACGTCCGCTTAACCAATCGCTGACCGCGGACGAGATAACGAGCGTGACGGGCATATTGAACGGCACTACTAACTTTATACTTACGAAGATGACGCGGGAAAAGGTCGATTTCAACGAGGCGCTAAAAGAGGCGCAAACGAACGGTTACGCTGAGAAAGATCCGTCCGCTGACGTGGAAGGGTTTGACGTGTGCCGCAAGCTGGCCATATTGCTTTGTTTAGCTACAGGCGGACATATCGACTATGAAAAGATATACACGGAAGGCATAACCAAAATAACGCCCGCCGACATAGCCTACGCTTCGGCGGCCGGCATGGCGGTCAAACTGCTCGCCTCGGCTAAAATAAATGACGGGCGCGTATTCGCGCGCGTGGCGCCGGTGATGATATCCGGCTCTCATCCGCTTGCCGCGGTAAACGACGTGTTTAACGCTATTTTTGTGAAAGGGAACGTGATAGGCGAGATTATGTTTTACGGTCGGGGCGCGGGCAAGCTGCCGACGGCGAGCGCCGTAGTGGCGGACGTTATAGACTCCGTGCGCCATCTTAATCGCAATATAATGTCGTTTTGGGCCACCGAGCCTATGGAAATAATGCCGATTGACGAAATTCCCGTCAGCAGATTCATCCGCGTGGCATATGATGATAGAAAAAAGGCGATCGACAGCGTCAGCGCGCTGTTCGGCGACGTCAGCGTGAGCGAATTGCCCGGCTTACCCGGAGAATTCGCGTTTATATCGGCTGTGGAGCGGGAAGGCCTCCTCTCCGCGAAGATAGAAAATCTCGCCGCCCGCGTCAAAGCTGTGCCAAGCTCTATAAGGGTTGAGACAACCGAATGATTGGAGTGATATGATGCTTATAGTACAAAAATTCGGCGGCAGCTCGGTAGCTAACGCCGACCGCGTCAAAAACGTGGCCGCGCGTATAGCGGAATCAGCGAAAACCGGCGCCCGGCTTGTAGTCGCGCTATCGGCTCAGGGCGATACGACGGACGAGCTTATAGCCAAAGCTCAAGAAATTTCCCCAAAGCCGTCAAAACGCGAAATAGATATGCTTTTGGCGACGGGCGAACAGCAATCCGTAGCGCTTATGGCTATGGCTCTTCATGAAATCGGCGTCCAAGCCGTGTCGCTTAACGGCGACCAGGCGGGCATCAAAGCCTCCGCCACGCATTCAAACGCTAGAATCAACCGCATATCGCCCGAACGCATCGTCAATGAGCTAAACCAAGGCAGAGTCGTCCTCGTCGCCGGTTTCCAAGGGATTAACCGCTACGGCGACGTTACGACGCTGGGCCGCGGCGGTTCCGACACGACCGCCGTCGCGCTCGCCGCCGCGCTGGACGCCGACCTGTGCGAAATCTACACCGACGTGGACGGCGTTTATACCGCCGACCCGCGCGTAGTGAAAAACGCTCGAAAAATATCCGCGATAACATATGACGAAATGCTGGAGCTTGCGTCTATGGGCGCCGGAGTGCTGCATAACCGCTCCGTAGAGCTTGCCAAAAAATTTGATATAAGCTTAGTCGTGCGGTCCAGCATGACGCGGGAGGAAGGAACATTGATACGCAAAGATTCTATAGAACGCACGTTAATCACCGGCGTGGCGATCGATAAAGACGCCGCTCTGATATCCATCATCGGCGTAGAAAACGCGCCGGGCATGGCCTACCGCGTGTTCGGCGCGCTCGCCGCCGAAAAAATATCGATAGATATCATACTGCAATCCGTCGGACGCGACGGCGCCAAAGACATATCATTCACCGTGTCGCGTAAAGATCTGCCCGCCGCTCTTGAAACGCTGGCCAAAAACAAAGAGCGCATAGACTATGACCGCCTGACCCATGAGCCTAAGATCGCGAAACTTTCCATCGTCGGCGCAGGCATGGAATCCAACCCCGGCGTAGCCGCCAATATGTTCGAAGCCCTATATAACGGCGCGGTAAACATCAATATGATCTCCACGTCTGAAATTAAAATATCCGTGCTCATCGACGAAAAAGACGCGGAGCGAGCCGCCAATATCGTGCATGACCATTTCTTAAGTAAGGAGAACTTGAACTTGGAAATTTTCGCTTAGGCTTGACAAGCCGCCTGTATGTCGCGTATAACCGGTTGTTTTTAAGTGAAGAGCTTGGAGATTTTTCGCGTAAATTTATAGTAAAATGTTCTTGAAAAAACAACGAATTGTGGTAAAATACTCCTATGAGTTATGATAAAAAATATCGGAAAAGAGCAATAGAATATCATGAAGAAGGACACAGCATCAGGGAAACGGCGAAGACATTCGGCATATCGCCAAACACATTGAACGCATGGTTAAAACAATATCGCAATAGTGGAGGGCTTGAGCGAAAATACCGAAGCTATAAAACGGCTGTAAGCGAAGAAGAACTGTTAGCGTATCTAAAAATCAATCCGGATGCTCACCAATCAGAAATAGGCGAACGCTTCAGCTGCCATCAATCAGTGATTTGCCGAACTCTTAAACGCTTTAATATAACGCGAAAAAAGAGATGAAGCGTTACGAGGAGCAAGACGCTAAAAAATCCGTGATGTTCGACCGGAAAGCATTGTTTATATTGATGAACTCGGTGTCATTGGTCATGTCGCCGCTCCAATTTAACGGAACAATGAACGGCCGGTTATTTGAGTTTTGGTTTGAAAACTGTCCCTTGCGCGAATGTCCTTCTAATTCCGTCATTGTAATGGACAATGCCGCTTTCCATCGAAAGAAACGGCTTATTTCGCTTGCCGAAAGCAATAAATATAAAGCCGTATTCCCTACCTAATTGAGAATTTTTGGACGTGGCTAAAACGCAAGCTTTTGATAATTGTTTGCGTTACTGTTTCAACAACATAAGAGCTTAGCGGTTAAGCTAAGCTCTTCAATAGTCATTTTTCACCCGGTTCACGCGTCCGCGTCTTATCCGTTCAAAACCCAGTCCCTGGCGCCGCCGACAAGATAAAGCGAGCCAAAGACGCAAATGACGTCATCGGCGCTCGCCGCCTGACGCGCGGCTTCAAGCGCGTTCGTCACGCCGTCGAACGCGTGGGCGGGTTTATGAAGCTCTTCCGCGCTTCGCGCCAACGCGTCGGCGGGAAGCGCTCTGCCGGACGGCGGAGCGACAGTAAAAAAGGCTTTCGCCAGCGGGGCGACCGCCTGTATCATCAATTCATAATTTTTATCCGCCAACGCGCCAGCCACAAAAAATATGTCTTTACCCGGAAAGTACGTCTTAAGGTTTTTAGCCAGCATACGCGCGCCTTGAATATTGTGCGCGCCGTCTATAACGATATCCGGCCTCTGAGAAATCCATTCAAAACGACCGGGCCACCGAGCGTTTTGAATCCCCTCCCGTACGGCGCTTTCGCTTATTTCAAACCCTTTTCCACGCAAAACATCAATAGCTTCTATCGCCAAAGAGACGTTTTCAAGCTGATGCTCTCCCAAAAGCGCGATTTCAGCGCCCTTCATGGCGCCAAGATCAAAAACCTGCCCGCGTCTTGAGAAAACCTTAACTTTCGCGCGTTCGGTCAGCGAAAGCCTCGCTTTTCGCTTTTGACATATCAGCTTTATAGCGTCCAGGACTTCGACGCGCTGGACGCACGTGACGACATCGGCGTCTTCTTTGATAATCCCGGCTTTTTCACGAGCTATCTCATCAAGGCTTTCGCCTAAATACGCCTCGTGGTCAAAGTCAATGGATGTAATTATCGACACTAGCGGCCGTTCGATTACGTTTGTGGCGTCGAGCCGCCCACCCAGCCCGACTTCAAGAACAACGATGTCACACCGCTTCTTCTCGTAATATAAAAACGCCATAGCGGTTATAATCTCAAATTCCGTAGGATGATTTAATCCTTTTTTCGTCATGTCGGCGACCGCGTCCGCGACCAATCCGACCAGTTCAGCTATCTCAGCGTCGGATATAAGCTCGCCGTCAACGCTTACGCGCTCATTGAAGCGGCTTATATACGGAGAGATAAAAAGACCCGTCCTGTAACCCGCCGCGGTCATAGCACCGCTTAAAAAAGCCGCGACGGAACCTTTACCGTTCGTCCCGGCTATATGCGCGAAACGCAGCTTCTTTTCAGGGTTATTAAGACGCTCCATCAGACAAGTTATATTATCAAGGCCCAGTTTGCTCCCGAACCGCGCCGTTTCACGTATATAACGCATCGCTTGAGTAAAATCCATCATTTCAGTCCTTAGTTAATGTCACGCGGCCCTCATCGCAGCCTTCGCGGCCCTCGTTTAAACGTTATGGCATCGGCGGCGTTCGCCCCCGTTCATTAGACCTGTCCCGAAACCTAATTGGCGTCGCCGTCGCCTTTTTGGCTCCGCTCGTTCCTAATCAGCTCCATTTGCTTCAAATAAGCTATTTGCGTAGCCGTCTTCCCGGTGTATTTATCAACTTCAACGGCGTCTTCAGGGTTTTTAACCATATAGTCAAATTCCGCTTTACCCAACGCGTAGCTGTCGGAACAAATGGGGCATATTAACAGATATTGGGTTTTGTACGGTATAATGGGTATAAAAAACAGCGTAAACCATGTCGTAACCTTCACAAGCTCCCTTTTAACGTTATTGTTGCAGCGATGGCAGCTGTCCTCATTTATTTGACCAAATCGCTTTATGGTTTTATGCCCAAACCCAAATATAAAAAACATATCTAAATTTCCCTCCGCCATAAAAGAGCTTTAGCCAAAGTTACCTCGTCAACATACTCTATATCGCCGCCAATGGGCACGCCGTGCGCTATGCGCGTCGTCTTTACGCCAAGCGGCTTCATCAATTTTCCGATGTACATAGCGGTCGCCTCGCCTTCCACGTTGGGGTTTGTCGCGATAATGACTTCATTAACGCCGTCGTTAACCCTTTTAAGCAATTCCTTTATTTTTAGATCGTCAGGTCCCACGCCGTTCATCGGAGAGATCGCGCCATGCAAAACGTGATACAGCCCGCTGTATTCGTTTGTGCGTTCATAAGCGGCCATGTCGCGCGGATCCTCGACAACCATAATAGTTTCGGCGTCACGCCGCGCGTCGCCGCAAACGCCGCAAATGTCGTCATCGGTTAAATTACAGCACACGGAACAATAACGGACATTTTCGCGCGCGTCCAAAATAGCGCTCGCCAACGCGCGCGCGTTTTCCACCGGCATGGCTATCACATGAAAAGCAAGCCGCTGAGCCGATTTTCCGCCTATGCCCGGCAAGCTGCCAAAACGCTCTATAAGCCGCGCGATATAATCGCCGTAATATCTCACGTCATTGAAGCCCAGGCAGCCCCATACCGCCCGTAACCTTGGACATTTCCGCCTGAGTAAGCTGTTCAACCTGGCGAAGCGCCTCGTTCACCGCCGTCACTACAAGGTCCTGAAGCATCTCGACATCATCAGGGTCCACAACGTCAGGCGAAATGACAATCTCCTTAATTTCCTTTTTTCCGGTTGAAACGACTTTAACCGCGCCTCCGCCGCTGGAAGCCTCGACGGTCATTTCCGCCACGCGCGCTTGAACCTCTTCCAAATCCTTTTGCATCTTCTGAGCCTGCTTGACAAGATTCCCCATGTTTCCAAGGCCGCCGAGAGCGCCCATAATGTTTTTGGCCATAAACCATCTCTCCTTAATTACCTGGTTATCGCAAACGCCAAGTTAAGTAAATATTATATCATCGCCCAGAACATCTGTATAGTCTTTATCGGAAAAATCAGCTCCGCGCCCCGCTCCGCGCTCGCGCGATAAAAAATCCAACGAGAAGCCTCGTCCGAAAACATCCGCGAGCGCCTCCTGAATCTCCGTCTCTTTTTGACGAACGAGACTTTCGACGGACGGGTTTTCAGCCACTATGGACAGCGTCTGTCCTTTGACGAAAATCGGTTCGCAGCTTTCTAAATAATGCCTTAAAGGCGCGGCGAAACGGCTGACGACCTTTTGCCAGTTATCTATAACTTCTTTAATGTCGTCAGGAGCCGCTGATTTTATTCTTTTAGTTTTTTTTTCAGCTTTAGGCGTCTCACGCGCCGTCGTAACCGCCGCGGGCGCTTCCATTTTTTGAATCTCCGCCTCAAGCTTGTCTATGCGCTCCAATACGGCGGAAATGTCAGAATCCCCGCGCCGCGCCGACGGATGGCATATCTTAAGACATGATATTTCAAGAAGCGCCCGCGGATTCGCGGCGTAGCGCAGCTCGCTATGCATCTCTGCGAACGCGCGCGCGTATCCGAAGAGTTTTTCGCCGCCTATTCTTTCAGCTTGCTCATATAACAAGGCTATGGTTTCTTTGGAGTACGGCAACGAAGACGACGCGTCCTTTACGCTTTCAGCGACAAGTAAATTTCTGAAATGAACGGCGGCGTCAGCAGCGAACGCGGTGATATCCCTTCCCATCATCGACGTTTCCTCAATGACCTCAAGACACGCGGCGCCGTCGTACGCCGCGAGCGCGTCCGCAAGCCTGAAAAAATATTTATTGTCAGCGGCGCCCATTACATCAAGAGCTTTTTCAAGCGTGACAGTCTCGCCGTAATAAAAAGACGCACATTGATCGAGCGCGCTTAAGGCGTCGCGCATAGCGCCGTCCGACACGCTCACAATGTAATAGAGCGCGTCGTCGTCGATTTTTACGCCTTCTTCGTCCATAAAGCGTCTGAGCGTTTTCACCATCTCTTGCTGTCCTATACGCCTGAAGTCAAAACGCTGGACGCGCGAAAGCACGGTCGCCGGTATCTTTTGCGGATCAGTCGTCGCTAAAATAAAAATCGTATAAGCGGGCGGCTCTTCAAGCGTTTTCAAAAGCGCGTTGAAGGCCCCCGCTGAAAGCATATGCGTCTCGTCTATAATATATATCCTGTACTTGCCCTCAGTGGGCGGATACTTGACCTCTTCCAGAATGTCCCTTATGTTGTCGACGCCGTTGTTGCTCGCCGCGTCTATCTCCACGACGTTCAGATTGACCGCGCGCGTTATGCCGTCACACGTCGGACAGGCGTTGCACGGATTTCCGTCGGACGGATTTTCGCAGTTCACCGCTCGGGCGAATATTTTCGCCGCGGACGTCTTGCCCGTGCCACGCGTACCGCAAAATAAGTAAGCGTGCGAAACGCGTCCTGATATAACCTGATTTTTAAGCGTCGCGGTTATATGCGGCTGACCTATGACGCCGTCAAATGTTTTGGGACGTAACTTCCTGTACAGCGCGGCATACGCCAAAGCGATCGCCTCCTTGTCGTTTTTAAGCGGCGTAAACGCCCGAATACGCCTCAACGCGGGCATTTTAAACATGTTTAATGAAAAACGTCCTCATACTGAACTCAGTCTAAACTATAACCGTCCAAACGTCTTTTTCAAAAAACGAAGACGTCCCGCCTATGTAAGCGGCTGCACATCGTAGCTTAAGGATCCGCCGGTTACGCGAAAACACGCGAGACAGCACGCGCTATTCAGCGTTCTGTCAGCCTTCCATAATCCGGCCACGTTCAAGTATCTCACGCCTTACTTCACGCTAAGCGACGAACTATCGCCGTCCGACGACACTATTATTATGTTTTTACCCGTTTCTCGCAATTTTAACAGCGTTTCATGAAACAATTCGAATCCCTTCTCGTGGAAATTAAGCGGATTTTTTATCGATTACCATTATAAAATGATGACTATCCAAACAAGTCATAAAAACCTTGGGACTCCGCCCCAAACCCCGCCGGGGTCTTCGACCCCGGACCCCGCGCCGCGCATTTGCGCGGCTTCATGAAGCGATTAAATAGTCATAAAGAAAATTGAGACCCCGCCGCGAATACGCATTCCGGCGGCGAGTCAGCATTGGACGAACCCGCCTCAACGCGGGCATTTTAAACCTGTTTAATAAAAAATGTCCTCATACTGAACTCAGTCTAAACCATAACCGTCCGAACGGTCTTTTTAAGAAAGCGAAGGCATCCCGCCTATGTAAGCGGCTGCACAGCGTAGCTTAGAGATCCGCCGGTTACCCGAAAACGCGCGAGACAACACGCGCTGTTCAGTGTTCCGTTAAGCCTTCCACAGCCCGGCCGCGTTCAAGTATCTCACGCCTGACTTCACACTAAGCGACGAACTATCGCCGTCCGACGACACTACTATTATGTTTTTAGCCGTTTCGCGCAATTTTAACAGCGTTTCATGAAACAATTCGAATTCCTTCTCGTGGAAATTAAGCGGATTTTTTTATCGATTACCATTATGACATGTTCGCTCGCGGTCTTCGTCACCGCATCATTCATTTGAAGCCACCGCCACGACGCGGTAGCGACGATCCCACCGTTTCCGGCGCTTAAGTTCACCACAAGCAAGTTTTTATATTATCTGAAAGAAAATGATGACTATCCAAACAAGTCATAAAAACCTTGGGATTCCGCGCCGCGCATTTGCGCGGCTCCATGAAGCGATTGAATAGTCATAAAGAAAATTGAGACCCCGCCGCGAATACGCATTCCGGCGGCGAGTCAGCATCGGACGAACCCGCCTCAACGCGGGCATTTTAAACCTGTTTAATAAAAAACGTCCTGATAATGAACTCAGTCTAAACCATAACCGTGGTCCTTTTCAGAAAGCGAAGGCCTCCCGCCTATGTAAGCGGCTGCACAGCGTAACTTAGGGATCCGCCAGTTACGCGAAAACGCGCGAGACAGCACGCGCTGTTCAGCGTTCCGTCAGCCTTCCATAACCCGGCCGCGTTCAAGTATCTCACGCCTGACTTCACGCTAAGCGACGAACT
>JAISER010000119.1 GCA_031263985.1 Clostridiales bacterium
TAAGACCTTGGGGGCGCCGCCCCCAATCTCCCGCTAAGGGACTTCGTCCCTTAGGAACCCTTTTCGCGCTCCGCGCCGGTTAGAGTCTGTTCAAGATCTCGCTTTTAGCGGATCCTCACGCGTAAGCTCGCTTTTATCAGCGCGCGCGCTTTTCAGGTCATATAAAAGATTATATGACTATTCAATCGCTTCATGAAGCCGCGCAAATGCGCGGCGCGGGGTCCAGGGTCGAAGACCCCGGCGGGGTTTGGGACGGAGTCCCAAGGTTTTTATGACTTGTCTGGATAGTCGTTAAAAATAATATGACTATTCAATCGCTTCGTGAAACCGCGCAAATGCGCGGGGTCCGGGGTCGAAGACCCCGGCGGGGTTTGGGGCGGAGTCCCAAGGTCTTTATGACTTGTCTAGATAGTCGTCAAAGATTAAGACCTTGGGGGCGCCGCCCCCAATCTCCCGCTAAGGGACTTCGTCCCTTAGGAACCCTTTTCGCGCGCTCCGCGCCGGTTAGAGTCTGTTCAAGATCTCGCTTTTAGCGGATCCTCACGCGTAAACTCGCTTTCATCAGCGCGCGGCGCTTTTCAGGTCATATAAATAAAAGATTATATGACTATTCAATCGCTTCATGAAGCCGCGCGAATGCGCGGCGCGGGGTCCGGGGTCGAAGATCCCGGCGGGGTTTGGGGCGGAGTCCCAAGGTTTTTAGATGTTTTTCGTCCGGCGACCATTGTCGGACGTCGTTTTTTTGTATAAAGATTGTATAAAGAATGAAACGGAAGGGGCATGGCGTTAATGCTTAGAAACATAAAATGCGCCGATATAACGAATGCCGTGGCGGCGCTCTGCATAGAATCGAATTGCGGCGTACGTCCGGATATAAAAGACGCGCTTTTACGCGCTAAGGAGCTTGAAACGGGCATTGGCGCCGAGGTTCTGGACATATTGCTTAAAAACGCCGAAATCGCCGAGTGTTCTGGAACGCCTGTCTGCCAGGATACCGGCATGACCGTGGTCTTTATGGAAATTGGGCAAGACGCGCATATTACGGGAGGCTCGCTTGAAGACGCGGTGAACGAAGGGGTAAGAAAAGGCTACGCGGACGGCTTTTTGCGCAAATCAATCGTCATCGATCCAATAAACCGCGTCAACACAGGCGATAATACTCCCGCCGTTTTACATGTCAAGATTAATTCCGGCGACAAAATAAAAATAACCGTCGCTCCAAAAGGGTTCGGCAGCGAAAATATGAGCCGCCTTTCCATGCTTACGCCATCCGCCGGAATAGACGGCGTCATGAACTTTATCGTTGAGACGGTGAAAATCGCCGGCCCAAACCCATGCCCGCCCGTTATAGTCGGCGTCGGTGTCGGCGGCACGCTTGAAAAATGCGCGCTTATAGCTAAAGAAGCCCTGTTAAGACCTTTGGGCGTGAAAAACCGAGACTCATTTTGGGCGAAGGCGGAACAAGACGCGCTCAAAGCTATAAACGCGCTCGATATAGGTCCCGCCGGATTTGGTGGCGCGACTACAGCGCTTGCGGCGCATATTAACGTATGGCCCACACATATCGCCGGACTTCCCGTGTGCGTAAACATTGGCTGTCACGTGACCCGCCACGCGGAAGCGACCTTATAACCTATTTAATATCTCCATTTTGCGTCTTTTCGGCTTATTTTACGCCACACTTTGTCAGCGCTTACTTAAACAGGTTCTTATAACGGAGGTAGAAAAATGGAAACCGCGCACATTACCGCCCCGTTTTCGGACGAGGTTTTACGAAGCCTTACAGTCGGTCAAAAAGCGTACATAACCGGAGACATATACACGGCGCGCGACGCGGCGCACAAGCGCATGTTCGACATGCTCAAAAATGGCGAAAAACCGCCGTTTGAATATGCCGGCGCGGCGGTTTATTACGCCGGCCCATGTCCGAACAAACCCGGACGCGTCATAGGCTCCATAGGCCCTACGACAAGCGGACGCATGGACGCTTATTCGCCAGCGCTTATAGCTGCGGGTCTCAAAGTCATGATTGGCAAAGGGACGCGCAGCAAAGAGGTTATGGACGCGATAAAAAAGTACGGCGGCGTATATTTCGCCGCGATAGGCGGCGCGGGCACTCTTTTGGCCCAATGCGTAACCGCGGTTGAAACGATCGCGTTCGCCGAGCTTGGAACGGAAGCGGCGCGAAAATTGACCGTCAAAAACTTCCCAGTCATCGTAGCCGCGGATTCCTTCGGAAGAAACATTTACGAACGCGTTTAATATAATAAAAGAATAATTTTCATTTATAGCGATGGTAAAAAGGAGATGCGGATGGACAACAGACCCATAGGCGTATTTGACTCCGGAGTCGGCGGTCTTACCGTGGCGAGAGAGATTATAGCGCTGACGCCATATGAGAAGATATGCTATTTCGGGGATTCAGCGCGGGCGCCGTACGGCGATTTGCCCGCGGAAACCATAGCCCTTTACGCAAGGCGGATAACCGGCTTTTTAATGGAACGCGGCGTGAAAGCGCTCGCTATAGCGTGCAACACGACGGATTCGACATATATAGGCCAACTGCGAAAAACGCTGCCTGTCCCCGTGGTAGGCGTTGTCGAACCCGCTGTGGACACGGCGTCAACGACAGCGAAAAAATCGGTGGGGCTTCTCGCGACGACCGCTACTGTAAACAGCGGCGCGCATGAACGGTTGTTGGCGCTAAAGGCGCCTTGGTTGTCCTTTAGCGCGGTCGCTTGCCCATTATTCGTGCCCATTGTCGAAAACGGGCTGAGCGAAACGCCCGAAGCTTACGCGGCGGCGGCTCAATACTTTAAAGAGTTGGCCGATCATGAACCCGACGCTATAATACTTGGCTGCACGCACTATCCGTATCTCGAAAAGGCCATACGCGCCGCGGCGGGCGCGGACGTAAATATTATAAACCCAGCCGTCAACGCGGCGAAGACGCTCCAATACGCCTTAGAACGCGCGAACTTGCTAGCCGCGGAGCGCCATGACATCGAACATGACGTGTTCATAAGCGGCGACGTCGGGAAAAGCCGGTTTATGATTGACGAGGCTTTTGGCGGTTCGGCCAATGTCAGACGTTTGAGTCTGAGCGATTAACGCCCGTCACGGATTACGCGTTGACGGCTGTAAAAAAGATGTTACGCCGACAAGATAAAATCCCGATTTTATAAATTTTCCAGGGCCGCGTCAATCTCTGACACTATATCTTCCACATTTTCAAGGCCGATCGAAAAACGAAGCTGTCCGTCCGTCACGCCTATTTTCAACCGCTCGTCACGGCTGTAAAAACGATGGGAGCTTTTAGCCGGCCACGAAACCGTCGTGGCCGTCCCAGCCAGGCTCGGCAAGAAAGTTATTGTCTTAAACCCGCTCAGCAAGGCGTTCGCGGCGCGTTCCCCGCCTTTCAGGTCAACGCTTAACATTCCGCCGTACAATCTGTTTTCAAATTGTCGTTTTGCGCGCTCATGCGAAGGGGACGAAACAAGACCTGGATAAAACGTTTTTTCAACTTGCGGATGATTTTCAAGAAACAAGGCGACGCGCATAGCGTTTTCCGAATGCGCGCGCGCTCTCAATTCAAGCGTTCGCAGACTGCGGGCCAGAAGCCAGCAGTCATGCGAACCCAGAATCGCCCCGTATAGCGTTTGGAAACGTTTGATTTTGTCGACGACGCCCGCTGATCCAACGACGGCGCCGCCCATTATATCGCTGTGTCCGCCAAGATATTTCGTCGCGCTGTACAAAACCGCGTCCGCGCCAAGCGATAGCGGTTTAGCGACGACCTGGGTCGCGAACGTGTTGTCCACTAATAAAAGAGCGTTGCAATCATGAGCGATATTCGACAATTTCTCTAAATCAGGAACTTCCATAAGCGGATTGCTAATGGTTTCGGTATAAATCAGCTTCGTGTCCGCTCTAACGCGTTCGCGGACATCTTCCGTCAACATGTCGACGAAACTAACCTCTATTCCAAACCTGTGAAGGTCGTTTTCGAAAAAATCACGCGTCCCGCCGTAAAGCGTTCGTGATGCGACAATATGATCACCTTGGCTGACGAGGGCGAAAACCGCGGTTGTGATGGCCGCCATGCCGGAAGCGAATACAAGCGCTTTTTCTCCGCCGTCAGCGGCGACAAGTATTTCGGAAACGGCGTCGGCGTTGGGAGCGGCCATTCTCGCATATATATAACCGTCCGTCTCTTGGTTATATATGGCGTCCATATCGGAAACGTCGCTGAAGGAAAACGCCGACGTCAAATAAATGGGCATCGTCTCCGGCGTTTGAGCCAGCTTCTTAGTGAAATTTCCGTCGCCGCTGTGTATTAACCGCGTAGAAAGCCCTTTTTCCAGAGTCGGTCACCTCCATGCCGGAAGATAAGAACCCTCGAAAGCGTCCCTGTATATGAGTTCAACTTCTTCGGACTGATACGCCTGAACTATTTTCGCGTATACAGGGTCACCGACTTCGGACGCGCGCGCCACAATGGCGTTCGCATAGCGATTGTCAGGATAAAAGTTCACGTCGTCATAGAAAATCGCGTCGTTTTGCGGGCTAAGGCCAAAGTCTAACGCGTAATTGCCATTGATGACGCCTGCGGCGACGTCCGGCAAAAGCGCCGGTATTTGCGAGGCGTCCACCTGAACAAACTCTATGTCCAATTCGTTAGCGGAAATATCGGTTATTTCATATGTATTCCCGTTCGCCGGACCGCTAAGCGTAATTAAGCTCGCTCCTTGCGCGACGGAAAGCGCTCTGCCCAGGTTGACGGGATCGTTCGGTATGGCGATTTTGTCGCCCTGTTTCAACTCGGTTACGTCCGATATCTTGTCTGAATAAATGCTCATTGATGATATGTAGGTGTCCCCGATCGGCGCGATGTCATATCCCTTATCCGCGACTTCCTGATTTAAAAACGCGTGGTGCTGAAACGCGTTAAGATCAATGTCTCCGTCGTTTAAAGCTCCGTTCACGAGCGTATAGTCGGCGAAGTTTACAATTTCGATATTTACGCCCTCTTCGGCGAGCTTTTCTATTACAGGCTTCCAAATAACGTTTTCGCTTTCTCCCGTAATGCCGATTTTGACATTCACCGGTTCAGCGGGCGTTCCTCCGGGAACCTCAGACGCGGACTCATCCGGTTCGGATCCATCCGGTTCGGATCCATCCGGCGCGGACAGGTCCGGCCCGGACTCGTCTGATGATGACTTCGTTTCATCCGCTGAACCGCCGTCCGCGTTTCCAGAGCAAGCGGATATGCCGAATATCACAGCGATAACTAACGTTAAAGATAAAATGCGTTTCATGTTTATTCCTCCTTAAAATTCTAATGCGTGTTTTTTCGCGCGATGACGGTGCCGGTCATTTGGATAACGCTTACCAGCAGCGTCAGAATGATCACCGTCACATAAGTCACGTCAATCTGATTGCGTTGATGTCCGTAACGTATGGCGAAATCGCCCAGGCCGCCCGCGCCTACCGCCCCCGCCATAGCCGTCAATTCGATTAGAGTGACCGTCATTATAGAGGTAGCGCGCGCTATAGACGCTATACACTCTTTCAGATATACCCGTAATATAATTTCTAACGGGCTTGAACCCATAGACTGAGCCGCTTCGATTACGCCTCCGTCCAGTTCGGACAAGGCTGACTCGATTTGTCTCGCGAAGAACGGCGTGGCGCCAAACACCAAAGGGACTACAGCCCCTCTGACGCCGATCGCCGTACCCATCATTATTCTTGTAAGCGGTATCAACCCAGCCAGCAAAATAATGAACGGGATCGAACGGAAAAAATTTATAACCTTGTCTAAAGTCTGATACAAAACGCCGTTTTCCATCACGCCTCCCTTCTTTGTCACAATAAGAGCGACGCCCAAAATAAGTCCGATCAAAAAAGACAAAGAGCCTGACCAACCTAGCATCGCAAGCGTATCCGTCATCGAGCGCCATAAAATATCAGGCTTTGACATGACGTTAGGCATAATTTGTCTCAGAAACTCTTGTATTATCCAGAATCACCTCCACGCCGACATGTTTATCGCGCAAATACAGCAGAGCTTCGTCGATATTCCGGCTGTCGCCGCTCACAACGGAAATTATCCCGCCCAAGGGCGCGTCGCCAACCCATTCAAGGTTAGCGAATATTACATTCACATCTATGTTAAAGCGGCGCGACACAGCGGACACAAGCGCTTCGGCTTCGCTTTTTTCCATATACCTGAATTTAAGAATGCGCTCACCCGGCCGAAGTCGCGTAATCACGTGGTTCTCGTCAATCATGGAGTTAATTTTAGAGAAATTGGAAGCTGTCTCGATAAAATCTTGAGTGACGCGCCGCTGAGGATTAGCGAACAATGAAAAGACTTCTCCCGACTCCACAATTTCGCCGTTCTCCATTACGGACGCTCTGTCGCAAATTTCCTTAACCACATGCATCTCGTGAGTAATGACTATGGTCGTCAAGCCTAACCGCTTATTTAATTTCTTCAGCAGCTCTAAAATAGAGCTTGTCGTCTGCGGATCGAGCGCGCTAGTCGCCTCGTCGCACAGCAGTAGGCGCGGGTTATTAGCCAGCGCTCTCGCGATAGCCACGCGTTGCTTTTGTCCTCCTGACAGCTGCGAAGGGTATACGTTTTCCTTATCGGACAAATCGACCAAAGCCAGCAATTCGCGCGCCCTATCCGCCATCTGTTTTTTCGTAAGCCCGCCGCGCCACAGCGGATAGGCGATGTTACGCCAAACGGCGCGCGACGCGAAGAGGTTGAACTGCTGAAATATCATGCCGATTTTCCTGCGTGTCAGCCTCAGCTCGCGATTCGACATCGCCGTAATTTCCTCGCCGTCCAGAAACACCTTTCCGGACGTCGGCCTTTCCAATAAATTTATACACCGTACCAGCGTGGACTTGCCGGCGCCTGAAAGACCGATTATGCCGTGAATCTCTCCCTGTTCGACGCGCAAAGAAACGTTTTTAACGGCCTCCACGACGCTGGTTTTTGAGTTGAACGTCTTGCTCAGGTTTTCAAGCGCGACCATAACCGCCCACCTTGTCCATGTCCATATAAACATATAAGACATATAATTATAATATGCTTTATCGCGGCTATAGTAACATATAATTCTTATTCTGTCAATTAATAAAAATTTTGATTTTATCGCAGAGCTTGACAACGCCATATCGCGCGTCTATAATTATAGCGCATTACCGTTATATTTGCATTAAAGAATTACTAATTTATCCCAAAAAATTAATAACGCTAACGGCTGTGAAAAAGAGCGGTAGCTAAAAGAAACGCGACAGGGACCGGAAGGCGTTTGACTGAAACCGACCGGCGCGAACGCTTTTATTGCGAAGAACACTTTGGAGCCGACCCCTCGAACGCTGATGTGTAGACGGGTTCGATGACGCCGCGTTAAGGCGCGAATCAAGAGGGCGCGTTTCTTTCGCTTTGTTTAAGCGAACGCGTCAAATTGGGTGGTCCCGCGGATTTTATTCGTCCCAAAGTTTTATTTTGGGACGTTTTTTATTGCCGCTATCGCGAATATCAAGTTATTTCCAAAAACATCGGAACCATTGTCGAAAACATCGGAGGAAACATTATGGATGAAAAAGGTAAAAAAGCGGTCAGCGTGAAACAGCTTTTAGCGCTCAGCGAAAGCGAACGCCTCAACGCGCGTGTGAGCGGCATGGTCTATTCCGTTCGCGATATGAAGGACTTCGCGTTCATTATTTTACGGTTAAGCGACGGCGTGACACAATGCGTTTTCGATAAAACCTCGCCTCTTCCGGCGGAGGAATCCGCCATTACGGTCGTCGGCGAGATGCGCGAAGACGCCAGGGCGGCGAATGGCTTTGAGATTTTAATAAAGAGCCTGACCGTTTTGTCGGCGCCGTCCGCCGAAACGCCGCTCGCTGTCAGCAAACGCAAACTGAATATAGCGTTGGAAAATGAACTGCCCTTGCGGCCTGTTACGCTTCGCAATGAGGAGCGGCGCGGCGTGTTCAAGCTACGCGAAGGCATTGTGCGCGGTATGCGCCGCTATTTTGAGGATAACGATTTTACCGAGATTCTAACGCCTAAAATAGTAGCTTCTGGCGCGGAAGGCGGCGCGAATATATTCCGACTGGACTACTTCGGGCAAAAAGCGTATCTTGCCCAAAGTCCGCAGTTTTATAAACAGACGCTGATTCCCGTTTATAGCCGCGTTTTCGAGATCGCTCCGGCGTTTCGCGCCGAAAAGCACAATACGGCAAGGCACCTTAACGAATATATAAGCGTGGACTTTGAAATGGGGTTTATTGACAGCTTTTACGATCTAATCGACGTGGAGACTGAGATGTTGCGCTCGACGTTCGCTTACGTTCGTGAACATTACGCCGCCTATGTAAAGCCGAACATGACGTTGCCTGAAATAACCGAAATTCCGCGCATGTCTTTTAGTGAAATTAAAGAGCGCGTAGCGGAAAAATATGACCGAAAAATACGCGACCCCTACGATTTGGAACCTGAGGAAGAACGGCTTATAGGACGTTACGCTCTTGAGGAATTGGGCTGCGATTTTATATTCGTGACTCATTATCCGGCTAAAAAACGCCCGTTTTATGCCAAAGACGATCCTGAAAACCCTAAGTTTACATTAAGCTTCGACCTGCTTTTCAAAGGGCTGGAAATCACGACTGGCGGTCAGCGTATACACGATTATGATGAGCAGATCGCGAAGATGCGCTTAAAGGGACTTAATCCCGATGATTTTGAAAGCTATCTAATGCTCCATAAATATGGCTGTCCCCCGCATGGAGGGCTAGGCATCGGGCTTGAGCGTCTCATGCTTCAAATTACCGGCGAGCAAAACGTTCGCGCCGTTTCAATGTTCCCGCGCGATACAACCAGGATTACGCCTTAAAAATTTAAGAAAAAATTGGTCATTTACACAAAGCTCAAGGAGGAACGCAATGACTATAGATGATGAACTTATAAAATATGTTGAAGATCTGTCCAAGCTGCGTCTTTCACACGAGGAGCGAGAACAGGCGAAAAGCGATCTAACCGCGATTTTAGGCTACATTGACACGCTTTCGGAGCTTGACGTCGGAACCGCGGAAGGTCTCTCGCACCCCTTCAAGTTTGTAAACTGTTTTCGTGACGACGTTCCCGCCGCGTCGGCTGACAGAGATATAATTTTACTTAACGCGCCGCGCAAGAAGGACGGATGTTTTATAGCGCCCAAAACAGTGGAATAAGGAGGCTCTTAAATTGACGATCCCGTTTTCCGCCGTTGAAGCGGCGAAAATGATAAAGACGAAAAAAATCAGCGCCATTGAGCTGACTACAGAGGCGTTTTCGGCGATAAAAAATGTGGAGCTAAGCGTTTCCGCTTGCATTACGACGCTTGAAAACGAAGCGCTGGACCGCGCGCGTGTGGTTCAAACTCGCATAGACGCCGGCGAAGCGCATTCGCCGCTGTTCGGCGTGCCGATGATGGTAAAAGATAACATATGCGTGAAAGGCGTCGCGGCCACATGCGGCTCCAAAATGCTTGGCAATTTCACGCCGCCTTACAACGCGAGCGTATATGAGCGCCTTTTGGAAGCCGGAGCGATATTGACCGCCAAAACGAATTTGGATGAGTTCGCTATGGGCGGTTCGACGGAGACGTCATATTTTGGCGTGACGAAAAATCCCTGGGACGTCACTCGCGTCGCCGGGGGATCGTCCGGAGGTTCCGCCGCCGCCGTCGCTTCAGGCGAGACTTTTTACGCGCTTGGCAGCGATACGGGCGGCTCCATACGCCAGCCTTGCTCGTTTTGCGGCGTTTCCGGCATAAAGCCGACCTATGGAGCCGTCTCGCGCTACGGCCTGATAGCTTACGCGTCGTCGCTTGACCAGATAGGGCCTATAGGCGCCGATATACGGGACTGCGCCGCCGTTCTTTCCATAATAACCGGTAAAGATCCCAAAGACTCCACTTCCGTAGAGCAATCGGCGGGTCTCGATGAAGATTTATCGAGTATGATCGCCGAAACGGATCCGATTGACATCGCCGGTATGCGCGTAGGCATACCAGCGGACTATTTCGGCGACGGTCTTGACAACGGCGTAAAAGCGGCCGTGATGAACGCCGCCAAAATTCTGGAGGGACTTGGCGCGTCGCTTGTCGACATTAAGCTTCCGCTTGTCAAATACGCCGTTCCGGCCTATTACGTAATCGCCTGCGCGGAGGCAAGCTCTAATCTGTCGCGCTATGATGGAGTGAAATATGGCTTTTCAAGCGGCGAAACTGAGAATTTGGATCAGCTTTACGTAAACACGCGCGGCGAAGGATTTGGCGCGGAAGTTAAAAGACGCGTGATGCTAGGCTCGTTTGTGTTAAGCTCGGGCTATTTTGACGCTTACTACAAAAAAGGACTTCAGGCGAGAGAGCTTATACAACGAGACTTTTTCAGCGCGTTCGAATTATGCGACGTGATTTTATCTCCTACCGCGCCGACCGTCGCTTATAAAATAGGAGAAAACATATCCGACCCTGTGAAGATGTATCTTGGCGATATTTATACCGTGTCGGTCAACCTGGCCGGCCTTCCCGCCGTCGTCATTCCTTGCGGATTCAGCGACGACATGCCTGTCGGCATGCAGCTTACAGGGCGGCGATTTGACGAGAAAACGCTCATTAAAACGGCGTGGGCGTTTCAAAAAAACACGGATTTTCACGTTAAGCGTCCGTCGATATGGAAGGAGGGCGTGAAATGAGATACGAAATGGTCGCCGGACTTGAAACGCACGTCGAGCTTCTAACTAAATCAAAGATATTTTGTGGCTGTTCCACAGAATTTGGCGGCGAACCAAACACGAGGGTCTGTCCCGTATGCTCCGGAATGCCAGGGACCATGCCGGTTTTGAATAGACGAGCGGTGGAGTGCGCTATCCTCGTCGGACTCGCGCTTAATTGCGATATTACGCATAGAAACAAATTTGACCGTAAAAACTACTTCTATCCTGATTTGCCGAAAGCGTATCAGATTTCGCAGCTATACTTTCCGATATGCCGCGACGGATATTTAGAGATCGACTCCAGCGACGGCGTAAAAAGAATAGGGATACATGAAATACACATGGAAGAGGATGCCGGAAAGCTTATACACGACCCTTGGGACGATCGAACGTTCGTCGATTTCAATCGCTGCGGCGTGCCTCTATTGGAAATCGTAACAGAACCGGATTTCCGCAGCGCGGAGGAAGTCACCGCCTATTTAGAAAAATTACGTGAGATATTGCTGTTTTTGGGCGTTTCCGACTGTAAAATGCAAGAGGGTTCCATGCGCGCGGATATCAACATTTCCGTGCGGCCTATAGGAAGTTCGGAACTTGGCACGCGCACGGAAATGAAGAACATGAACTCGTTTAAGGCCATATCGCGCGCGGTGGAATATGAGACGCGGCGTCAGATTGAGGTCATAGAGGCTGGCGGCGCGATCGTTCAGCAAACCCGGCGCTGGGACGATAATAAGGACGCGAGCTTCGCCATGCGTTCAAAGGAAAACGCGCAAGATTATCGCTATTTTCCTGAACCCGATCTTTTGCCTCTCCATATAGACGATGAATGGATAAGCGCCGCTCGCGAAGCGATGCCTGAACTCGCTGAGGAGAAACGCCGCAGATATATGAATGACTTCGGTCTTTCGGAATATGACGCGCGTGTGCTGACGTCATTCAGGGAATGGGCGCTTTTGTTCGAAAATATCGCCGAACTTTCCGGACAGCCTAAAGAAGCCGCCAACATGATTATGGTCGATATAGCGCGGCTTTGTTCCGAAAACTCCATATTGCCGGAAAACCTTAAGATAAGCCCTGATAAAATCTCAGCGCTAATCGAGCTTATTACAACTCAAAAGATAAATCGCACGGTGGGTAAGACAGCGCTGGAAGAGATCTTTTATCGAGACGTTGATCCAGTGAAATATGTCGAGGAAAACGAGCTGCTGGCCATTGGTGACCGTGACGAACTGCTCGCAGCCGTGAAAACCACTCTGAACGAATGCCCGAAATCTGTCGAAGACTTTAAAAACGGCAAACAAAAGGCGTTTGGCTTTCTCGTCGGGCAAATAATGCGCGCTTTCGGCGGAAAAGCTGACCCCAAAAGCGTAAACGCGCTTCTAAAGGAAGAGCTTGAAAAAATATAATATGACTATCCAATCGCTTCATGAAGCCGCGCAAATGCGCGGCGCGGGGTCCGGGGTCGAAGACCCCGGCGGAGTTTGGGGCGGAGCCCCAAGGTTTTTATGATTTGTTTGGATAGTCATCAAATATAAAGACTGTTCGCCTAGGATCCGCGCGCTTTTCAACTGCGCTGGAAGAATCTTTCGCTTCAGAAGAAGCGTTTCTTTTATCAGCGGGGTTACGCGGAAGTTTATTCAGGGACGTGATGAAATGTTTGATGGATATGTTCGTGTAACCGCGGCCACGCCACGCATAAAAACGGCCGATGTCGAATACAACGCTTTAAAAATATCCGAATTGATGTCCGCGGCCACGGACGAAGGCGCGGCGCTTCTATGTTTACCGGAATTGTGCCTGACTGGTTATACGTGCGGCGACTTATTTTTTCAAAAAACGCTTCAACAATCGGCGCTGACGGCGCTTTGCGAGCTTATCGCCCAAAGCTCTCACAGCGAAACATTGTTTATCGTGGGAACGCCGTTTGTTTACCGCTCCGCTCTCTATAACGCGGCGGCGGTTTTTTGCCGCGGCGAGCTTTTAGGCGTTATTCCAAAGACGCACGTACCCAACTATAACGAATTTTACGAATTAAGGCATTTTGCACCCGCTCCAAGTGAGATCGTTTACGTTTCGTTCGCTGGGCGAACGGTTCCGTTTGGCGCCGATATGATTTTTACATGCTCAGACATCCCCGGGTTCAACGTCGGCGTGGAGATTTGCGAAGATCTCTGGGCGCCGAATCCGCCAAGCATAGATCATGCCATAGCCGGCGCCACAGTGATAGCCAACTTATCAGCCAGCGATGAGACCATAGGCAAAGCGTCTTACCGAAGAAGCCTTGTTTCCGGGCAATCCGCGCGGCTCGTCTGCGCTTACGTTTACGCCGACGCGGGTTACGGCGAAAGCACAACGGACATGACGTTCGCCGGACATAACATAATATGCGAAAACGGCGCGACGCTAGGCGAAACCGCGCTTTTCGCCAAAGATAGCCGCGTCTCGTCGGAGATTGACTTATTCGCGCTAAAGCGCGACAGACAGCGTATGAACACGTTCGCACGCGGTCGCCTGAGCAAACGCCTAACGGTTCCATTTTCAATATCGCCCGCTAGCGTAACGTCGCTGAGCCGCAAAATAGATCCACGCCCGTTCGTTCCCAACGATACTCATGAAAAAGGCGCGCGCTGCGAGGAAATTTTGTCTATACAATCGGCGGGGCTTGCGAAACGTCTCGAACATACGGCTTGCGACACAGCGACAATAGGCGTGTCCGGCGGATTAGACAGTTGTCTGGCCCTTATAGCGGTCGTTCGCGCGTTTAACGAGCTAAAGAAACCTCTGGATAATGTCGTCGCCGTTACAATGCCCTGTTTTGGCACGTCGGGACGTACGAAAACGAACGCCCACAGGCTTTGCGAGGCGTTGCGCGTGTCTTGCCGCGAAATCGATATAACCGACGTTGTGAAGGCTCATCTGAAGGACATTGAACATAATGATATGGGCGTAGTATATGAAAACGCGCAAGCGCGAGTAAGGACGCTCACGCTTATGGACCTGGCTAATAAAATGAATGGAATAGTGATAGGAACCGGCGATCTTTCGGAACTCGCGCTTGGCTGGGCGACATACAACGGCGACCATATGAGCATGTACGCCGTTAACGCCGGCGTGCCGAAAACGCTCGTGCGGCACATCGTGCGCCACGTGGCGGATACGTGCGGCGACGGTTGGCTGACCGACACGCTGAATGACATACTTGACACGCCGGTAAGCCCGGAGCTTTTGCCGCCTTCCGAAGGCGAAATCAGCCAGAAAACCGAGGAATTGATCGGGCCGTACGACCTCCATGATTTTTTCCTTTATCATGTTACGCGCTGGGGACGGGCGCCGTCAGATATTTACGCCCTCGCGATACTCGCGTTCAGCGGCGAATATTCAAAAGAAGAGATATTAAAGTGGCTTAGAGTTTTCTACAAACGTTTCTTCGCTCAACAGTTTAAACGCAGTTGTCTGCCCGACGGACCCAAGATAGGCTCCGTAAGCCTGTCGCCGCGGTCGGATTGGCGTATGCCGAGCGACGCGTCAGTCGCGGCGTGGCTTAAAGATTTAGACGCTATAACATAGCCGGCGGCCGTCCGCGATTTATCTTTTTGAATTGATTCTCTCATACCCTATGCCGTAAGCTCAAACTGACTGTTGTACAGTTCGGCGTAGAATCCCTCTTTGGCCAAGCAGCTCATTATGGTCGCCACTTTCGATGATGTCTCCGTCCTTCATGACCAAAATCAGGTCGGCGTTTTTAATGGTGGACAAACGGTGGGCGATGACAAAAGAGGTGCGTCCGGCCATTAGCTTATCCATCGCTTTTTGAATTAACAGTTCGGTACGGGTACGACTCCATGATTTTTTCCTTTATCATGTTACGCGCTGGGGACGGGCTCCATCAGATATCTACGCCCTCGCTATACTTGCGTTCAGCGGCGAATATTCAAAAGAAGAAATATTGAAGTGGCTTAGAGTTTTCTACAAACGTTTCTTCGCTCAACAGTTTAAACGCAGTTATCTGCCCGACGGACCCAAGATAGGCTCCGTAAGCCTGTCGCCGCGGTCGGATTGGCGTATGCCGAGCGACGCGTTAGTCGCGGCGTGGCTTAAAGATTTAGACGCTATAACATAGCCAGCGGCCGGCCGCGATTTATCTTTTTGAATTGATTCTCTCATACCCTATGCCGTAAGCTCAAACTGACTGTTGTACAATTCGGCGTAGAATCCCTTTTTGGCCAGCAACTCATTATGATCGCCGCTTTCGATGATGTCTCCGTCCTTCATGACCAAAATCAGGTCGGCGTTTTTAATGGTGGATAAGCGGTGGGCGATGACAAAGGAGGTGCGTCCGACCATTAGCTTATCCATCGCCTGTTGAATTAACAGTTCGGTGCGGGTATCGACCGAGCTGGTGGCCTCGTCCAGAATCAGCATGGGCGCGTTTTGTATCATCGCCCGCGCGATGGTAACGAGTTGTCTTTGCCCCTGTGAAATATTCGCCTTGTCGTTCAGCGTCGTGTCATAACCTTGCGGTAATGTACGTATAAAGTGATGCAGTCCCGTCGCCTTGCAAGCCTCTATCACTTGCTCGTCAGTTACGCCCTGTTTGCAATAAATGATATTTTCCTTGACGCTGCCCTCAAAAAGCCAAGTGTCCTGCAATACCATGCCGAACTGCTCGTGGACGTTTTCACGCGGCGTTTGGCTGGTCGGAACGCCGTCCAACAAGATTTCCCCACCGTCCAATTTATAAAAACGCATCAGCAGATTGACCATCGTAGTTTTGCCCGCGCCGGTCGGCCCGACGATGGCGACTTTACATCCCGGCCGAATGTGGGCGGAAAAATCATGGATGACAGTTTTTTCGGAGGTATAGCCAAACCTTACATGGCGAAACTCCACATCGCCCTTTACGTTTTCAAGCCGCTTCTCCTTATGACTCTCATCAGTTAATTCTTCCTCGTCAAAGAACTCGAATACGCGCTCGCTGGCGGCGGCGGTTCTCTGCATATTCTGGAATGTCTGCGCGATCTGGGAAAGCGGTTGGGTAAACAGACGGATATACAGCATAAACGCCACAATCACGCCAAAGCTGATCGTTCCGTTCATGGCCAGCGCCGCGCCCGTCACGCAAACCGTCATATAGCTGAAGTTTCCGATAAAGGCCATCAACGGCATCATGAGACCCGACATAAACTGACTTTTCCAGCCACTGTCATACAGGCTTTCGTTTATGCTCTCAAAAACGCGCGCGGCTTCTTTGCCGCCGTTATACGCTTTCACCACATTGTGACCGGAATAGACTTCTTCCACATGACCGTTGGCGACGCCCAAGCCTTCTTGCTGCCGTGTGAAATATTTCTGTGACCGGCCCATGATCGCAGTCATAAGGAGAAAGCCCAAAACGCTGGAGCCAATGGCGATCAGCGCCATAATCCAATTGTTGTAGAACATCATAACGCCAGAGCCGATAAACATGGCGACGGACGTTACGAGATTCCCGACGCTCTGGTTCATGGTCTGCCCGATGGTGTCCGCGTCATTCGTTATCCGACTGAGGACGTCGCCATAGCTTACCCGGTCAAAATATTTGAGGGGCAAACGGTTGATTTTTCGCGATATACCCGTGCGCATATTCCTACTGATTTTTTGCGTGACCGTCGCCAGGGTATAGCTCTGAATAAAGCCGAGTAGCATTGCGCTCGCGTAAAACGCCGCCAACATGGCTCCGACGCTCGCCACCGCGTCAAGGTCGATCGCGCCGGCTATTGAAACGCCGTTCGCCAAGGCCGGCAGCCCTTTCATAATTTCGTCGGTTATTTCTTTCAGTTTATTCGGACCTATAATTTGCAGCGCCGTCCCGACGGCCGCTAAGATCAAGGCGGCGAGCATAACGAACATATAGTCTTTGCAGTACGCGATCAGCTTGCCCCATGTCTTCTTAAAATTTTTGGGTTTTTCCACAGCTCCCCGGCCCATCGGGCCGCCGCCTATCGCGCCCCTGCTCATGGAGCCTCTGGCCGTTAGTCTCCGGCCTGTTTTTTGTTCGCTCATGACGCAAGTTCCTCCTCACTCAATTGGCTCATGGCGATTTGCCGGTATATCTCGCAGTTTTGCAGCAGTTCTTTGTGTTTCCCGCGCCCCGCTACCTTGCCTTCGTCCAATACGATGATTTGATCGGCGTCCATAATCGTGCCAATCCGCTGCGCCACAATCATGCTGGTTACATCGGAGGTTTCTTTTTTCAGAACGTTACGCAACGCCCGATCCGTCTTATAATCCAGCGCCGAGAAGGAATCGTCGAAAATGTATATTTCCGGCTTGCGGCAGACCGCGCGAGCGATAGCCAGCCGCTGTTTCTGCCCGCCGGACACATTCGCGCCGCCTTGGGCGATATCCGCCTCGTAACCGCCCTCCATACGCTCCACGAAGTCCGCGCCTTGCGCGATAGCGACGGCCTTTTTGATCTCCTCCAGCGAAAAGCCTTCGCCGCCGTTGTCGCCGTAGGCCACGTTGGACGACACCGTTCCCTTGAACAGCGCCGCCTTTTGCGGAACATAGCCTATTTTGTTATGCAAGGCTTCTTGGGTATATTCTCTGATATTTACGCCGTCAATAAGGATTTCGCCCTCCGTCGCGTCAAAAAAGCGCGGCGCAAGGTTGATTAGCGTGGATTTTCCACTGCCCGTAGAACCGATGAACGCAATCGTTTCACCCCGCTTAACTGTAAAACTGACGTCATGCAGCACATATTCCGCCGCGTCCGGGTACTTAAAGCTAACATGGTTAAAGGTGACCTCGCCTTTCATCCCTTCCGCGCCTTCCGTGCGGGTCCCGTCCAATATGGTCGGTTCGGCGTCCAGCACCTCGAGTATCCTTTTGGCGGAAACGGCGGCGCGGGGGAGCATGACGAAAATCATCACCAGCATAAGAAACGACATAACCACCTGTACGGCGTAGCTGGAAAGGACCACCATGTTGGAAAACAAGGTCAGTTTCTCCGTCACGTCCGCCGCGTTGATAAGATACGCGCCAACCCAGTAAATCGCCAGCGACAGTCCGCTCATAATCATCATCATAGCGGGCGCCATAATGGCCATAGAGCGGCTGGTATACAACTGAGCGCCCGTCAATTCGGCGTTGGCCCGATCAAACTTGGCTTCATGGTAATCCTCGGCGTTATACGCTCGCGCCACTCGAAGACCGGTCAAATTTTCGCGGGTTACCCTGCTTATGTTATCGGTAAGCGCCTGTATCTTTTTGAATTTCGGCATCACAAAAATCGTGATAAAGCCGACCAGCAGCGCCAAGACGCCAACCGCCGCCGCTATGATAAGCGACCATTCGAAACCCTTCCCGACTATTTTAGTCATGGCCCATACCGCCATGATGGGCGCTCTAAAAACCAGCGCCAGTCCCATTGCGATGAGCGTTTGAACCTGCGTGACGTCATTGGTTGAACGGGTAATAAGGCTGTCAGTGGAAAAGCGGTTGATTTCCTCCATCGAAAAGGATTCCACTTTATTAAATTGCAAACTACGCAGCCGCTGGGAAAAGGCGGCCGCGATCCGGGCGGCGAAAAAGCCGACGATAACGGAAGCCGTCAAACTGCCCACAGTGCAAAGCAGCATTTTGCCGCCGGCGATCCAAATGTCCCTCATGGCGCCGCCGGGCGTTTGCGTCAGTATGGTGATTTCGGACATATAGCCCGGCGATTTCAGATCTAACCAGACCTGCGCTGTGACGAAAATTAAAACGAGGAAGGCTGTGAGCCATTCCGCCGGTTTGAAATACTTGAATATTTTAATCATAGGACTCCCCCTTGTTATCCATGTTCATGTTGAATACTATTCGCCATTGAGCTTTTTAAACGCGGATCCCAGAACTTGTTCAGAATCTCCATTTTGCGTCTTTTTGGCTTATTTTCCGCCATACTTTGTCAACGCTCTTTGCGTATATTCTTCGAATACGAGACATTCGCGCTTGGCAAAAAATTATCACAAAAAAACCATCAAAAGCGAGATCTTGAACAGATCCTTAAAGGCTCCGCGTTCGTCTTCGCGCTTCTATTCAGGAGGCGGTCTATCCGGCGAACAGTCTTCGCAGTCGGCCATGTTCAACTCGCCGCGTCGGACAATCTCGGAAAAAATTGTGACAAGCCTCAGAAATTCTCTCGCGTCGGTTTCGCCCATCTCAGTCAGCGCCTGAATCAAATGACTCCGCATTTGCCGCATGTTCGCCAGAATCCGCTCGCGACCCGCGTCCGTAATAGTAACCAAAATATTCCGGCGGTTAGACGTGTCTATTTCGCGGTGAATCTGACCTTTCTTTTCAAGGGTTCCAAGAGCGGCTGAAATTCTGGAGGCGCTGCTGGGCAGGGCTTCGCTTAACTCAGACGGAAGCGCCGGTCCGTTTCTCTTAAACAGATATTTCAGAATAAAAAGTTCGCCTCTCCCGGAACGGTTAAATTTCTCCGTGGCTCTTCCACTAGACATCAGTTCGACCAGCGCGTCAACGATCTCTTCAATGCCGCTCATTTCACTCACCTCCGTCGTCTTGGATTTAGATTAGCATTCATAATTAACGCTATTAATAATATATGCCATTCATTATGATTCGTCAAGAGGATAGCTGAAAATATTTCGTGACGTTTGGCGTCCGCCATCGCCTCCCAAATGCGCGCTCGCGGCGAATATCCTAAAAAAACCGATATGCCTATTTTGGCATGTCTTCCGACAATCGGTTTCCGGTTATAATTTCATTTCGCTCATCAAAGCTGATCTCACGAGTAACCTGATGAAGCGTCCATAAATAACCGAAAGGGTCGGCGAACAACGCGTTTATAACGCCTAAATTCAATTTTTCCGTAACGGGCTGGACGACTAAACATCCGGATTTTTCGGCCTTTTTTAACGTCGCGTTAATATCGGACACGACGACATTTATCCACATGGACTTAGGAACGCCGTCTTTGGGTGAGACAAGCTGATATTCATGGTTCTCGTCCAGCAGATGAAATCTTGACCCGTATATATTAAAAACGGCTTCATTAAACCCGACGCTGCAATCAGTGACCGCGACTCGCTCCACGTCAAATATGCTCTCGTACACTTTAATGGCAGCCAAACTGTCTTTCACTACCATGTCTATTTCGACGCCTGTCATAAAAATTTCCTCCTTAGCGTTTAATACTGAACTTAGTATAATATGGAAATGTTTTTAATGTCCAGCGTCAAATAAAATTATTCATAAAAGAGGGACAAGGCGTCATATATTTTACTGTTATATAAGAAAACGAACGGCGGTGGCGTTGTGCGAGTAAAACAAATTATAGAACGTTACTTCGATGGAACGATGGCTCGAATATTCGCGGGTTTGTCAGAGGAGTTTTTAGACGACGTGAGAGAGATACGGCTGCGGGTCGGGGCGCCACTTACGCTCGCTCACAAAGACGGCGAGTTTGCGGTCGGCAAAACAGGATGTTTGAACGATGGCGAACCGTTTAAACCGGAAAAAAGTCAGATTCTAAAGTGCGTTGAACTGATGGGGGGCTACTCCGCTTACGCCTTTGAAGAAGAGATACGAAACGGCTATGTTACGCTGCCGGGAGGTCACCGCGTCGGAATGACCGGCAAAGCCGTCGTAGACGACGGACGCGTCAAAACCCTTAGAAATATAAACTCGCTCAACGTCCGTATTTCACACGAGGCCAAAGGCTGCGCCGACGATGTTATGGGCTTTATAGTAAGCGACGCGCAAGTATTGCACACGATGATCATTTCACCGCCAGGACGAGGCAAAACCACGCTTTTGCGCGATATGGCGCGTCAAATCAGCGATGGCGTTTTCGGGCTTATAGAGGGCCGCTCCGTCGGAATTGTGGACGAGCGTTCGGAGATAGCCGGATGTTACATGGGCATACCTCAAAATGACGTAGGCGAACGAACTGACGTCCTTGACGGATGCCCTAAAAAAGAGGGGATGCTTATGCTTTTGCGCGGCATGGCGCCTAGCGTCGTCGTCGCGGATGAAATCGGCGGGGAAGGCGACGCGAAAGCCATAGAGGAGATCATTAACGGCGGGGCGTCGATCATTTGCACGACTCATGGCGCGTCTCTAACAGAGGCGCTTAAAAGACCGTCAATGCGAAAACTGTTCAAAAAGAAAATATTTGAACGATTCATTTTCCTTAAAGCGCCAGGCGGCGTGAAAGATATATACGACGCGGATATGAAGCTGATTACTCCAAATTAAAAAAAAGACCGCGGGAAAACTTTTTCGAGAAAAAGTTTTCCCGCCCCCCTTTCAAAAAGCTTTATCCTAAAAAAGCGGAGCGAAGTGACATTCCGATGATGTATTCGTTTGGAATTAAAGAATACGATTATCCAATCGTTTCATGAAGCCGCGCGAACGCGCGGCGTGGGGTCCGGGGTCAAAGACCCCGGCAGGGTTTGGGGCGGAGCCCCAAGGTCTTTATGACTTATCTGGATAGTTATTTTAAAGAAAAAGACCGCGGGAAAACTTTTTCGAGAAAAAGTTTTCCCACCCCCCTTTCAAAAAGCTTTATCCTAAGAAGCGGAGCGAAGTGACATTCCGATGATGTATTCGTTTGGAATTAAAGAATACGATTATCCAATCGTTTCAGGAAGCCGCGCGAACGCGCGGCGTGGGTCCGGGGTCGAAGACCCCGACGGGGTTTGCGGCGGAGTCCCAAGGTCTTTATGACTTGTTTAGATGGCTATTCTAAAGAAAAAGGGTTCCCGC
>JAISER010000120.1 GCA_031263985.1 Clostridiales bacterium
TTAACGCCGCGCCGCCGCTTTATCCTTTTCACAGCGCGCTGAAATAATTGTCCGCAAAGACGGCAGTGGGGGTTGGCGTTTTTTAAAAAACGGTCTCCCGCAGCGTCTTATCAAGGAAAAAGTCTTCATAACGTCCGAAAGCGCCGCTAAACGACGCTTTCGGAAATCGGATTTTCGCGCTCATCTTTCCGCCAACAAAAAATATACGCAAAGAGCGCTGACAAAATATGACGAAAAATAATCCGGAAAAGACGCAACGCGATGATTAATGGACGAAGCCTCCAAATTGTCTTAATGAGGCGTTTTGCAATTTGGACAGACCGCGCTGGAAGAATCGTACTGATTGCCGCAATTCCTGCAAAACACCACGCCGGACGCGACTTCGACGTCGGACGGACTCGGCTTTTTTTGCACACCTCCGGCCATAGTTTTATCGCTCGAAACGTAGTTTGAAACGGATCGTCCTTTAAAAAGCAAAATTATAACGCCCGCTAAAGACAGTAAGCCAATCAGCGTATTCAACGCAAGTAACGTCAGAATCATTATTTTACTTCTCCTTAAGCGTTCTCCCGATTCTTTCTTCTCCATGATACTATAACCAGCGCCAAGAGCAGGAGAAGCAATAATCCGAACGATATAAGAGTTCCCGCAAAAAGCTTATCGTTGTAATACCAGCGGTAGAACAAATTAGTAGTCACAAGAAAATCTTCAACGTTCAGAACATGCTCGTTTCCGGCGGCGTCACGGGCCGAAACCATAGCGAACTGCATGGCGTTCGAGTTCGTGACGTTAAAAGCGTAGTTTTCGCCATCCAGAACGGCTTCTATTTTTTCCCCATTTAAATAAGCTGTTACCGCTTCGAGCGCCAAATTATCCTTGACCAGGAATGTGGCGTCCTTTTCGTCCACGGCGTATTGCTTTCCGTTTTCTATATCTACGGCCATAACCAACGGAGGCGTCTTATCTATGCCGAATGAAATCTCAGCGCGCCTGATTTCGTCCGCGTTTTCGTTAATGTTACCCGCGGCGTCTTCGGAATATAGAAACACGTTATACCGGCCATCGCCAGCGAACAACTCTTTGGGCAACGTGTATGTGTACTGGCTCCACTGACCGCCCCCGCCGGTTTTTTTTACGAAATAATCAGCGTCTTCCCGCAAGTCTTTGGGCGTTCCGTTAATTATTAATTTGGGTTTCGCCGTATCATTTTTCAGACTGTCCACGTTTGTTTCCGTTACAATAACGTCAATTTCATTTTGGACGTATTTCCCCGCTACGGACTTAAGCTGTTCGTCAAACGTATAGACCGATCCGAAACGGTTGACCGAAAACATGACGTTTTGAGTAGTTTGATTCCCCGCCAAGTCTGTCAAATCGACGTCAAGCGAGTATATATCGTCATTTTCCTTGGTTCTCGCAAAATCCTTAAAAACGTACGTATAAGCGTCGCCGTTTTTGGCGTATTCCCCATTAAGTTTGACGGGTCCTTTGTTCGCGCCAACCAACGAAATTTTCACGCTTTCCTGGACAAGGTTCGTATCGCTGTAGGTAATGACCGGCGCCACAACCCCGTTATTCGCGGATTGATGCCTTACGCCTGAAATCGTAAGAAGCGGAGCCGTAGCGTCCAGGAAAAACGGTTCCTGCTCATAATTGACGGCGGCGTTTCCGGCTTTGTCAGTATACGCGACGCTCAAATCATATTCCGCGTCACTTGAATAAGTTATAGAAGCTATACGTCTATCGCCGTTCGACGCCCATTGGCTTACAGCCGGATAAGGGAAAGGCGCGCCACGGTTAACGGCCGTCCCCGAAACGAGAACGCGGCCCGTCTCGAAATTATGTTCGTCGATAGTTATCGTCGCTGTTCTCGCCGCATTATAATATTTACCGTTCGGCGCGTTATTATTATATGTCACCGATATTACGGGCGCAGTTTTATCAATTATAAACGACTGCCGCGGAAACTCTTTCGCGGCGTTCGACGCGTTATCTTTATACTTGACGCTAAACGAGTATCTCCCGTCATCCAAATACCTGATTCTCGCAACATGAGTAGTTTTATCCGGATCGTCGGCGTTAACGACAGTATCCCACTCGGACAGCGACGGCGCCACGCCTTCATCATTCACTATCACGGCGACTACGTCTTTCGGCGTAAAGTTCCTTTCAGCGACAGTTATTACGGCTGTCCTCGCAGCGGAATAAAAATCAGTAAACTGGCTGTCCGGACTATTGTTGTCATATACGACTTCAACCGCCGGTTCAGTCTTGTCAATGCTGAAAACAATCTCGTCTTCGGAAACATTGCCCGAACGATCAGTAATCCTGGCCCACACTCTTATATCGTTGCTGTTGTTCGTCACCGTAATGGTTCTGGCCATTTCCGTGACAAGGTTTTCATCGCCGCGGGTTTGCTCCCACCCGGAAACGTCACCGCCGGAAACATAGGATTTATCATTGGCTATTTCAAACGCTCCGCTCTGATTAGCGCCCGCGTCATACGGAGCCGTCACCGCCCACTCAACGCTTCGCAGCCCCGAATACGTGTCCGTCACGGTAAGAATGACATCCGTGTCGGCGGCGTACAGATCAAACCCGTTGTTATCTCTATATTCCGTATATGCCGTCTCAAAGGTTATGTGCGTCTCCATGCGATGCTTTTCCGGTCTTTCCGTTATCACGCCATCGGGGTTTACAAAGTCATCCGGCTCATTGTTCACGTTGTCGGTAGGAAGCGCGTAAATCTGACCTTTAAAATCAGCGGTAATTACAACAGAAATTTCGCCGTCAACCGCGTCCATGACTCTTTCTTCGCTTTTGCCCTGATCAGCGTCCACCGTATAATACGTAACGCTTTTAATGCCGGAAGACGGATCGTCATCCCTGGCCTTAATTGTCACGTTCGTATCCTCAAGGAAGTAGAACCCGTAATCCGTTTTTTCTACGGACATCTCGCTTCCGTCCGACTCTTGCGTCCCGGCGGCTTTAAAGGCGAATTCATATATATAGGGATCATCGAGATCTTTGTTCACAACGACCGCCGGCGCCAAATACTCGTTCCCCGCGTTATCCGTCGCTGTAACGGAGATAGTGTAGGAGCCGTCTTCCGAACGAGTCGCCTTGCCGGCGCTTATTACAAACGCCTCTTTGTGAGTTTCATTCATATAAAATTTCGACGATATAGACTTGCCGTTTTTGTCTGTCGCGACCTCCTCGCCGTTAATGGTCACAGCGACCGAACGAATGCCTGAGTCCTCATCCTCTACGACGACGTCAAAATCCACGTCTCTGGAATGCCATGACCTGCCGCGGCCGTCCGTATAAACGGAGTCATCCGTAGTAATCGAAATTTTCGGGTTTATCGCTTCAATCATAAGCTTATTGTCTCTTATGTCGGAATTAACGGACGTCGGGAAAACCGGCGTTTCCGTAGCATTGCCCACATTGTCGGTCGCGACCGCGGACAGCGTTTTATCAAACATCCTAGTATCGCTCAAGACCTCACTTTTAGGCAAAGTGAACGTCGCCCGGAACGTCGCCAGTCTGTCGCGATCCTTACTTACGATTTCGTCGTACATAATGTCGCCAGTGTACAGCTTAATGGACTTCAAACCGGAATAGTCGTAGTCGGTGTTCTCTTCCGACGTTACGGTCACAAGCGTCTTTTCGTTAAAGAATATGCCGAACGTAAGGAAGTTTAGCGTCTTACTTAAAGGACCATTGTTTATATCTTCAAATTCAAAACTTGTAATATTGGGACTTTTCGTGTCTTTAAACACATTGACAACTTCTTTTCCTTCGCTTAATATGTTGCCCGCATTGTCTTCGGCGGTCACTATAATTGTATTTTCGCCTTCATTGAGCGATAAATTGTTCAATTCAATCTCTTGGTCGGTCTCTATCGCCTGGACATCTTCGTATTCAACAGACCATGACTTAATCTCACCATCGTTAAGCTTAACCTCAAACGAATTGAGTCCTGATACGAAGTCACCCGTATCCTGTACCTTCACTGTTAAATTCACATTGTCTGCAAACCACAACCTATTATCTCTTGTATCTTCGTATCCTTCTTTATCGTCTTTATCTTTCAGCGTAATCTTAGCCGTCGGCAGTCCACTTTCGATAATAATTGGCGTATTGGGTCCACCGTAAGAACTTTCATCAGATTTATTCCCTGCGTGGTCGGTAACATACGCTGATACGCCTTCATATTTACCTCTATCTAGCTCTATTCTAGCTTCCTTATTTATAAATCCCCCTGTGCCTAAATCTTTCAAAAACGCTTTCGCCAATCCCGATAATACCGGTTCATTTGTGAAGAGATCCAGCGCCTCTGGGTCATCCGCGTTTACTACGATATCTATAGATTCTTTAAAAAATGTTCCAAACGGCAACTCCTTAATATCTTCACCATCCAATGTAGACGACGGTTGTTTAGCTGGATAAAGCTCTTCAATTTTCGGCTTTGTTGTGTCAATTTTAATGTTAATAGGAGCTGGTTTTGAAAAATTACCCGCTTTATCAACCGCGTATATATAATAAGTCTGATCTTGGGTATCGTTTTCCACCACAAATTCATATTGTCCGGTCTCGCCGTTCAAATTCACTAAAGTTAAATCTTTGTAATCTGGAGTTGTTTCAGTTCTGCGCCATCCCACATAAGCAAGACCTGACGGCAGATTAAAGTCATCTTTCTTGTCATCATCCTCCGCGGAAAAGGAAACCGTCACATCCTCATTAGCCCAGTCACTGCCAGGATCCTTTTTCAAGTCCATAACTTTAGGCACGTCGTTATCAATCACTACATGGACTGAGCTATTCAGCTTAATCGCTTTATATTCTTTCCAACCTATAAATTGATCCCCATCAACTTCATATATTAATTTTTTCGCTATGTAAAATTCTATCCCCTCTTTGCTAAAAAACGTGGTTTCACCTACTTCTCTAGGGTTTGTTTTGTTATAATAATTTTCACCGTACTTGACATAGAAGTCACTCTTTGCATCATAATAAATCTGGAATGAAGCTTCCTTCTTTAAAAACCATGTCTCTTTCTCATCGCCAGAACTGTATAATACTTTAGCATCCTCTTCGATTTGCACGTAATTTTCCCAATCGTCATTATCAGGAGGGTCTTCATCAATACGTTCAAATGTAATATATACGTATGACTCCTCCACAATATCGCTAAACTTATATGTAAATTCTCCATCATATAAGATTCCAGAGAGTTTTTCCTCCGGTTTATTTTTTTGTTTCGCCTCAATCGTAAAAATATATCCATCATCAGCTCTAATATAAAAATACAGATTTTTTCCGTAAGGAACTGTTATAATTGTACGCTCATCCAATCGCTCCTTATCGCCATCATCAATTTTATACCAGACCTCTCCTCCCTTGTTGATACTCGTATCCGCACCGTTCTTATCAATACCAAATATAATTTGTATGCTATGGTTGCTTTTAACATCTGACAGGTGGTGCAATGTGACAATATTAGTTCCCTCACTATCACGCTGAACATATGGACTGTCTTCATCAGGATCGATGGGCGCTCCATCAAGTTGAATGCTCTCAACATGATAATTTAATAGCGGCTCAAGGCTTAATTTAACACTATTCCCCTCTTGAACCTTAAATGACCCCGGCGACGTCATATATTTTTTCACATCTTCATCAATCGAGTAAGCCACTTTACCATCTTCGCTAAATTCCACTGTAATATCATACATCTTTTCTTCAAAATAAGCGTTGACTTTATAATGCTCCGTAATATTAGTAAATTTATATTCCCAACAACTATCTTCGTTATGTTTAGTTATTGTATACACTTTTTCCGCTTCAACTATCTCTTCATCCGAATCATTTACCATTACTTCTACCTTGTCAATCCTATATCCTTTGCCCGCTCGAACTGTAACTGTCACCGTATTATTGCCGTACTCTACCGAATCTGGCGGCGTCGGTCCATCAATCTCACCCCGGTCTTCTTGGCCTTCCGGGATCGCCGTCGTGATCGTGAATGTTTTTTTCTGAATCCCTATATCCCAGTTAGCACCATTTTGAGCCTCAAAACTCTTGTCCAGATCCACCTGCTTAAAAGAGTCGTCTTCTATTTTGACACAAACTTTATATTTCTCTCCTTTATATAGACCCTTGAAGCTAAAAAGGCCATTGTCATCTAAAGGCTCCGCCTGACCTTCAACAGTATATCCTGCGCCTTCATAAATGTAAGTTACCTCGCCTTTGCCGTTATATAATCCCACTTCAGCTCCGTCCTTATAAATCATAACGCTACCAGAAACTGTCACTAATTCAAATAGACTTTTTTCTTGCCCCTTATCCATTATTTCAATGTTAACATCGGATCCATCAAGCGTTTGTTCCTTTATAACTTTTTTCACCACATGCTTCTTTGTTCCTATCGTTATGCCTTCTATAGTCAGCAAATAACCTTTATTTATATTTACAAAACTTTTATTAAAAACAGCAAAAAATCCATTTTCATTATCGAACTTTAATGGGCGTCTCTGCGTAACGCTTCTATCATCCTCTCTTGTAAGCTCAGCGATTGGAGGGTTATCCCCGCGATCCAGCTCTATACCATCGTCAAAGTCAAACCATATTCTATAAGCGTCTTCTTCAAACGTCGCATTGACCGTATGCGTCACATTAACATCGTCAAATTGGTAATTATATAAATTTTTTCCAACGGCCTCCGGAACCTCATCGCCATCTATAAGCAATTCTTTAATATAATACCCTTCGCCCGCCTCCACCGTTACCGTCACGTCTTCTCCATATTCCACTGTTTCCCCATCTTCCACTTCATCTGACTTTGAGCCGACAATATTTATCAGCCCGCTGCCTTCTATGCTTTTCGTTATCTCAAACTTTCGCTTCCCAAGAGTAATGTCCCCAAGCGCGGGCCAATCCGCATTATCCGTTCCCGTGACATATTCCCCATACGCCGGATCATCGGGCCTAACGGTCACTGTATAATCTTTGCCCTCATACGCCTCAAACGAGAATGCCCCGTCTTCGTCCAAGGACAACGAGCCTTCTTCATAACCCGTGTAATAGACATCGCCGCCACCCGTATACGCTTTTCCGTTTTCATCCTTCACATTACCGGTGACCACAACCCGGTCCAATTCCGTTAAATCAGAAACGTCATAACCGTCTCCATTAGGCTCAATTGAATTGACCGTGTAATCTTCATACCCTATCACGCCGCTGACGGTCAACGTATATGTCTTCTCCGAATCAATGCCGCTCTCAAAAACCGCTGTGCCACCAGTAATTTCTTTCACAAAAGACTCGCTCGCGTCGTCTTCGTTCGTAAGCGTAACGGATATCCGGCCTTTTAATCCGCCCTCAAGCCTAACCCTATAGTTCAAAATGTCCGACGCCCTTACAGCTACCAGCCAATGAGCCTGAACGAAGCTGAACACCAAAAGAACAGCTACTAACCCTACCAAAATATTGGCTCTCCTTGTTTTAGTTCCAAAACTCATGGATTCTCCTCCTTCATTATAAGGCGGCGCTTCCCCAACCGCCGATCACAGACACGGTTCGCGCGTCCATGTATTTTCAAATATAAAGATGTTCGTTTTCAATCAATTTGCGATCGTCATTCAGTCGATCATTTCGTCCGTATGAACGATTACAACGCTTTTCACGCATTTAATTTCCATGCGGGCGCCTATGCCGCCGGACCGCGACTCACTCTTTAAAATTGTCGTCGAATCACCTGACCCCTCTTCTAAAACTGTCGTTACGTTTTCCTCTAATACTGTCGTTACGTTCTCTTCCAGCGCCGTCGTCGCGTTCTCTTCCAAAAACGTAGTCATTGCGCTTTCATCTTCCAAAAGCGTAGTCATGACGCCTTCATCTTTTTTTAAATCTTCTCGCGCTGGCGAATGTTTTTTTTCAGGCCGCGACAAAAAACTGACTAACAAAGGATCGGTAGTCGCCTTTTTTGAGCCGCCGCTATCACGCGTCGAAACGGTAGTTCCTCTTTTCAAGCCAAACGCGCCGGATTTAGAGTCAATAGCGCCCATTATAGACGTTTGGCTCTGCATATATTCAATTTGCCGCGCGGCGGTTCGGCCGGTCAAATCACCAATAACGGCGGGTATATCCTCGCGGACAAATATTACGGCCAAAGCGATCAGCGCCGCGCTAAAAAGAGAAAAGCCCGCGACGCCAACTATAAACCACGCTTGAGAACTCATGCGCCGCCCCCCTCCTTGTTCGCGTACGCGCTAATAATCGCTTTTTGAGCGTCCTCAAAACGATTGGTAACGTTGTTCTTAATTTCATCCGTTTTTTCCGTAGTCGCTAAAATGTTTTCGGTCCCTCCACGAGCGGAGTCAAACGCTTCTTGAAGCTCCCGTTCAGTTACGCCATCCATCTTAAATTTACGGGCGTAAGTTTCAACGGAGTATATAACGAGCCTATAAAGCTCCAGCCTGACGATTTCGCTTCCGCCGGAATCCGCGTCCGACATAGACAGCAATTCTCTTATATTGTCAAAATACGGCCTATACTTTCCTTTATCGGACGCTTCCTCGATATCAAGAGTGATATCGCGGTTAAATTTCCCTATATCACGGTAAATAACGGCCATTTGGTAGTAGTCGCTGAACGCGGCGCCATACAGCGCGGCGTCCTCAAACCACTGTATGGCGCTCTTCATACGCGTAATTTGATTGTCACTAAGCTCTGTTTTTCCATAGTCGTAGTAATGCCAGTAAATCCTTCCGATCTCAAACGCGATATCCGCGTAGTCGGGACTTGCGCGCAGAGCGGTGAGATTAGCGTTGATCTTCTTTTTAAGCTGCTCTTCCTCGGCGATCGTAAACGCGGCGTCATATTTAAACGTCTCGATAAGCGACATATACGCTTCTTTCGCCGCAGGCTTTATATCTATGGCTTTTAGATAATAATCTATCTTTTCAGCGTCATTTGACGCCTTCTCCCCAAGCTCTAAATTGTTTGCGTAATCAGCGTTGTCAGTAAGCGTCCTCATTGTCATCCCGGTCACTCCAACGCCCATGAATATGACAGCGGCGATCGCCACAGCGATGAAGCCGCGCAATTTGGCCGTTTGCCTCGCGCGGTAACTGTCATCTATTTCCTCATAACGATTCAACGTATATAACAAATCGGCGCATGACTGATAGCGATCATCAGGGTTTAGCTGCGCGCAAGTTTGTATGATCAATTCCAATCCGCCCGAAAGAGTCGGGTTCCATTGCCGTATCGGGTACAGCTCATACGGAGGCTCGCAAGGATTTTGCCCCGTAACGATGTGATATAGCGTAACCCCAAGAGAATAAATGTCAGTGCGCTGATCCGTCTGACCTTTGCCTCCGAACTGTTCAGGGGCCGCGTAGCCTTTAGTGCCCAGGCTTACCGTGTCTCCATCGCTTTGCTCCTTATACTCCCGCGCTATGCCGAAGTCCAGCAGTTTTATGTCGCCGTTCGGCTGAAGAATAATATTAGCGGGCTTCATATCGCGGTATATTATAGGCGGTTTGCACGTATGTAAATAATACAGGGCCTTACAAAGCTGTTTAGCCCATTCTATCACGGATTCTTGTTTCTGCGCGCCGTCTTCCCTTAATATCTTATCTAAAGTCTCGCCTTCGATGTAATCCATGACTACGTATATGAAGCGCGCGTTTTCAATAACGTCCACTATGCGCGGCAGCGAGGGATGGTCAAGCCTTTTCATCATGTTCGCTTCCGCTATGGCGCTTCGCACAATCACGTCATTATTTTTATCCAGCGGGTTTTTGGTCACTTCCTTAACGGCCCATTGCTTATTCAAACGCTTATCCATCGCCAGATAAACCCTTGACATGCCGCCCTGACCAATCAGCTTTAATATTTCATACTTATCATCTATGACAGAACCTATTACAGCCAAAGCGCCGCGCCTCTCTTTCATGGCTATGATCTTCGCTATAATGATTTGAATAATCTTATTGAAAAATCCGACTGACCGACTGGAACATTTCAGCGCGGCCAACCGCGCGCGCTAAAATGAGTCCGGCTCTTCGCCTTAGAGCCTGTTCAATATCTCTCTTCCAGTGGATTTTTGCGCTCATTTTTTTGCCAAACGCGAAAGAACGGTCTTTCTCACGCCCGGTTTGGCTATGTTTCAAACTGAGTTCAGCGTTAAATATAGCCCGCGTCCTAGCTACAGCTTAACCAGCGCCGCCGTGATATTGTCTCTCTCTCCGCGTAATTTGTTAATCTCTATCAGCGACCTTATCCGTTTCGACATATCGCTCTCATTGGTCAAGCGTTCCGGGCGGAAATTGTCATACAGCTCCCGCTCCGTTATCATGTGACGGAAACCGTCGGAACAAACCAGATATGTCTCGCCTTCGGCCGCGCACTGTTTTATAAATTGCGGCTCCACGTTTTTAGAGGCGCCTATGCATTGCAAAAGAACGTTACGCCTCGGGTCCGCCTCCGCTTGCGCCGGCGTAAGCGCGCCCTTGCGCACTTCACGTCCGACGACAGTCTGATCCTCGGTCATCTGCTCGATATCATCCGCGACGCGGTAAACGCGCGTGTCGCCGACATGCCCTATCAGCAAAAATTTGGCCCCGACCGCTAAAAGCGCCGTGAGCGTCGTCCCCAACTGTATGTGAAACCTTCGCCCATATTCAGCTATCCTCTGGTTTTGCTCGTTTATTATCTGACGCCAACGATACAAAACGTCCTTTGTAAAATCGCCGGAAAGCTGCTCCGCCAACTCCGTGTCAAACCAACGTTTGAAAGCTCGTATAACGCTGGCGCTGGCCAGCTCTCCTTTGGCAAGACCGCCCATTCCGTCGCAAACCACCGCCATAACCGTCATTCCCAACGGAGTTTCGGCGACTTGGATGCACAAGCTGTCCTGATTCGTTTTCTTTACTGCCCCTACGTCAGTGTGGTAAGCGATTAATACGCTCATCGCTTTCATCATTCCCCCAAGAATGCTCAAAAATTAATATTAAGAGCCTGTTTAACATCTGAATCCGTCGAATTTAACGAGCGAATTTTTCGTTGCGCGAAGGATGCGCAACGCCCCGCCGCGTTAGGATTTTGGCGACGAAGAGCGGCGGAAAAATTGACGCTTAGCCGTCAAACTCAGATACTAAACAGGCTCTAAGAACTTTGATGGACTCCACCCTCACACTGACGAATTTCGGGAAACCGCGCGAAACTTCTGAGAGCCTGTTCGAGATCTCACTTTTAACGGATTTTCGCACTCATTTTTTCGCCAAACGCGAAAGCCGCGCATTCAAATAATATACGCGATTGAACGCTGGTAAAATATGGCGGATAATAAGCCCAACAGACGCGAAACGAAGATATTAAACAGGTTCTAACGTCTCTCAGCGCCGCACTTCGGACATTTAGACTCCCCTTCTTTAAACAGCTCTCCGCAATGGGCGCAAAACATGTCCACGTATATCTCTTCTCCTGTTTCAGACAATAATATCGTCATATCCTCATCATAATACGCGTCTTCCGGCGACTCATACTCATCAGGCCGCCGACCGCGCTCTTCAGACGGCAAAGACTCCGGCGCCATTGAAGATTTCTCCAACGGCGCTTCATCCATTATCGGCGGCGGTTCGCGACCTATATACGTCGTTGGCGCGTCGGCCCCCGAATACAACGGCTGCGGATGCGAGTCATAGCCCAAGTACGTCGTCGGCGCGTCCGACCCCAATGTCGGCGCGCGACCGGCGCTGACTTCAGGCTCCGATTCTCTTGTCAATGGCGCGGCGTCACGCTTTACCGGCCTGGGCTTCGCTTGCCGAGGCTTATCCCTATATTTCTGGGGGATATCCGACGTTTTCGGTTCATACATAAAAAGCGCCGCCGCCATATAATCGTCACTTTCCATATAAGCGCGAACGCGAACCGACTGGCAGAAATAGAGCGTCAACATTGAAAACCCTCCTATTCCGCCTATAAGCCCACGCATATAATTGATTCCCAAAGGCGCCCGCCCGTACGTCATGCAAACCGCTATAACGCCGATAAATCCAGCCGCAACGCTTATTATCCCGCTAATTTGAAATGTAAAAAGAAATTTTTTATTTTTCATAAGCGTTTGAACAATAAAAGCTATTTCGACCGCCGCCGAAATCACCGTAAAGATTCCCGCCAAAACGTTCACGACAAGAATAGCTGAATACTCCGCGTCTTCCACATCAATTGGCAAACTGTCCATAACAGCCGACGATCCATTCCAAAACGCTGTTCCCACCAAAGCGGCGACCGCGTCCAAAGCGCAAATAATTATAAAAAACAGCAGCCAGCCGCCTATGCTGTGATAATCCGCCCGCCCTTTAGCGCTCTGTTCGGCGTCGGAAGGAGGGCTTTCATAATAACTCGGCCGGTCAACCAAAGAAGGGCGACGTTCCAAAGCCTTTTTAACGCCTCCAAGCTCAAACCTGGCGCCGCATCTATCGCAAACCGCGGCGTTATCCGCATGTCTGGCGCCGCACTTAGAGCAAAGCTTCATACCGCATCCTCCTATATGTCTATATCGAACGTAAATTCTTCGTCAGATAACCTAAGTTTAGCGCCAGGAAAAATCTCTACTTCCCGCCTCGCCTCTACGACGCGCCCATCGACATAAGTCTTGTTGGTCGAATTGCGGTCAATAATGTAATAACGCCCTTCTTTTGTAATAATATCCGCGTGGCTGCGGCTAACGGTATTATTGTCGGAAATTACAAAATCCGAATAAGCCTGGTTTGTACCTATGCGAAAGTGCGGTTTATCAACGCTTATGGTCTCCTTCGTCTTCTCGCGAACCAAATAGGGGAACGCTTTATGTTCCCGCTCATCCGTTTCAAGTACGGTCGTCGCGTCATACGCTTCCTCGCCTCGCCGCATTATATCCCTGTTAAGCTCACCGCTTGAACGCGGCGCCCCCGGAGCGACAAGCGACGTCCCGCAAATTGTGCAAAACTTGGCCGCTTCAAACAGCTCGTTCCCACATTTTTTACATATTTTTATTGTCAAATCGTTTTTCGAGCCTACGTCAGCGCGTAAAGCGACCGCGCGCGCGCTGGGCGCGTTTAAAGCGTCGAACTCCGACGCCGCCGGAGCAAGCGATGGTTTCCCCGACAGCTCTAATATGAACCGCTCAAAACCGCTTGCCGAAAACCGCGTCATCATCCTAAAATATCTTAAATATTCGACCACGTATTCATTATCTTCACGCTTGCTGAACACCAGACCAAACGGAATGTCGCCAAAAAAAGCTGATGGCGTTTGGGCGCTTTGGTTATTTGTCAGCGGCCAAAGTATGCACCTTACGCTTTTTACCGTCGGTTCGATAAATATATAGTCTAAGCTCAGCGCTAAATTGCTGAGACTCATCATGTTTTTTTCGCAGTCTTTCATTAACGCGGCGATCTTCGCCATTACGTCCAAAAACATCTTTTTAGTCGTAACGCCCTCGAAATATATCCTCAGCGGGATCAACCCGGCGACGGAACAACGTATAACTATATCTTTAGACTTCTGCTCGGCGATGATAGGAAGCAATCCATCCAGCGCCGCTTCGTCAATCGCGATTAATTCAAGTTCATTTATCTCTTCCTGGGGCGACAGCGTATTCGAAACAATATATTTATCGCTATTTCGGCTCACTGAAATTTTCCCCATACGCATCTCCCTTCAGTCAATATTTACCAAGCTGATCTCCGCGGATAAAATATATACGAACACACTTAGAAAAGCCGTCCGACCGCGCGCTTAGAAGCGGCTCAGAAATAAACTTGACGGATTTCGCAAGGTTATTTCTGAACTGTTCATAAGTCAATTAGCGCCCAGCGAAAAGCCGCGAAAACGCCTTTTCAGAGAAACCCTCGCCGCGTTCCGCTGAGTTTTTAATGGTATTATTGAAGTCCATTAACCCAATATTACCATACAACTAATTTCATCTTTTGTCAAGTGAGACGCCAATTCCACAAGACGCGTCACGGCTGAAAACAAAAAACCGCCCCTCATTTTATAGAAAGGCGGTTCTTTATTCAATTCATGTAAACTAACCGCCTCTCTCTTAATGTTTCTTAAATTTAGAGGATCAAAGCTTTACCATTCTTTCTTTAGAGCGCAAGCTACATGATAATCAACCGATGTAGGATCTGAAAGATATATATAGCCATCGTTAAAAAAATTAGACGCCTTATAAAATTCATCGCTGGCCAACACAGTCGCTTCAAATTTTTTTAAATCGTTTTTCCGCGGAAAATTTAGCCTTAAACGCGTATAATACGCATATGTTCCATCATTGTATTTAATGTCTAAAATCGGTATGAATTTTAAACTATCAGCGTTTTCAGGGCTCAGAGGGTTATCCCCAAACCAATCATATATTCCTAAAAGGGCTGAGTCATAGAACCATCCGTCTATATGCGGAGAAAACGTCTCTTGGTCAATACTGAGAACTCGAAGCAAAGTGATTTTATTCATCAAGTCCTCGTGTCGCCCATAAGTATAATCTCTTAATTTTAAGCGCCAGCAAATCCCCCGCTTTCCATCCTGAAACGACTGAAGACGGCTTTTTAATCATTTTTTGCGCCGGTTGTTCGGACAACAACTTTAATTTAAGATCATCTAACGTCTTTTTACGCTTTTCAGCGTCTTTGTGATCAGACCATATTTCCGGATCTTCTCCCGCTTCAATAAATTTTAGCGCGCGTTTTTTTTCTTTATCGGACAACCTTCCTTTTTTCCATTCGTTCAAAGCCATAGCGAACCAAAAAACGGCTTCGTCATCCCCGCCTTCAAAATCCTTATAGTAAGCGTCAAACATCATTTTTTCAGCTTCCGCGTCTGAGTGGAATTATTAAGAATAATATTATAAAATAAAGAACTCTCAACAAAACACCAAAGCGCCCGCCAGTAAAAATGGCAAGCGACTTTTGTGTTCTTCATTCAATGATTGTCAACGTCAAGCTATTTATTTACAAAGAAAGTTACAGCTGCCGTAATTCCAGGAAGCATATCTCTAATTATATCCATAAGACCCATTTCATACATGGCAAGTAACTCACTATAAGCGGCCTCAGCTATCCCTTGTTGATCACTAAAAGTTCCAACTAAATTTTTAGCGTAAAGCATCCCTATGCTACCGCTCGCATATAAATATCCCAACGCGTTTATACTCTCATACGCGCTATATGCAGTTTTTATTAAACTTAATACATTGTCAATGCTCTTAATAACATTACCGCCGACATCCCCAAGAAGATTTCTAATATTGGGCGGCAAAAAGCTATATAACGCATTTAGCATAGAAGCGAAAAACGACGCTATATCCCAACCGTTTTTCGGCGATAAACCTCCGTTCCAAGCCTTAGCAACCAACAGCGCTACTTTGATCCACCTAGTGACGCCTTTACCAATAGGGCCAAGGCCTCCATGAGTGTCAGCCCATCCTCTAAGCGTACTCAACGCTGACAGAAACAACTTAGTTCCTGTTTCTGCCGGATTGTCACCTTGAGGAAGCCCTAAAGCGTATTTTCCCGACGCCGTAGTTATCGTATCAATTATACTCAAATAATTTTCCACAGCATGCATATACAATGTAGACTGAATGTTAAACGTCACACTCAATCCCACAAGAGACGAAAAATACCCGGTAGGGTCGCTGTAAGTCACGGGGTTGGCGTTGGCGTACAGGTATTTATGCAGCGTCACGGGGTCCCGCGTGTCGCCCTGGTACGCGTCCATCGTTATAAACGAGCCTGTCGCCGGGTTCATGTAGCGCGC
>JAISER010000015.1 GCA_031263985.1 Clostridiales bacterium
CTGGAGTTCAGACGTGTGCTCTTCCGATCTCCGGTTAAAAATCATCACAAAAAATCCGCTAAAAGCGAGATCTTGAACAGGCTATAAACCATAATCATCCGAACGGTCTTTTTCACGCCCGGTTTGGGTACGCTTCAAGCTGAGTTCAGTATAATTACTCAATATTATTATATGACTATTCAATCGCTTCATGGAGCCGCGCAAACGCGCGGCGCGGGGTCCGGGGTCGAAGACCCCGGCGGGGTTTGGGGCGGAGTCCCAAAGTTTTTATGACTTGTTTGGATAGTCATCTATTATTATTATCAACCGCGTTCTTTTTATACATATCCAAAGCTACGAGCAAAGTACAGGCGCACTTTAGCGCGCTTCACGCATATAATCCTATTATAGGCGAATCGCTTTTTTGCGCGTTGTACATAGAGAGGGGCTTTTATCGATGTGCTTTAAACGGAGAATTTTCGGAGTTGTCGCCCTGGCGTTCGGCATCGGCATGCTCATGGGCGTGGCGTTAGGCAACAGCTTCTTGTCCGCTATAATCATAGCGCTTTTGGGGTTTTGCTTGTTTTTCTTTTGAGTCCCGTTTCCCGGCGAAAAAAATTTAACGCCTGACCGCTGGACTTTCATCGGCCGGGCGCGACGTCATGGAGGTGACGCCTTGAGGTTTACGGTTATAAAACTGCCGAAATTCCTTGGAGCTATACTTAAAAAGTTACTGCGTATAGCTTAGCGCCGAGATTCCCGGCAAGTCAAAGACTTTGAGGGACTTCCGCCCCTCAAGGTCTTTGACGTTCTCGCGCTCGAACGGCCGTCTCGGACAGGCTCTTAGAGCCTGTTTAAGATCTCGCTTTCAGCGGATTTTTTGTGACGATTTTTCGCCAAACTCAAAGAGGCGCGAACGCCGCATACGCAAGCGAAAAAACGCGAAATGGAGATCTTGAACAGGTTCTTACACGCTCGAAGACAGCGACTGAAAGTTTATCAGTTCCTCCGAGTCATCGCGCTCGTTTTCGCCCGCTACGCTCAGACGCTCCTCGCCTTCCACGGATATATCTATATGCCTGTATAATTGCATCCCTGTACCGGCCGGTATCAGCTTGCCTATTATCACGTTTTCTTTCAGACCGATCAGCGGGTCTATCTTGCCTTTTATGGAAGCTTCCGTCAGAACGCGCGTCGTCTCCTGGAAAGAGGCCGCCGAAAGGAAAGAATCCGTGGCCAACGAGGCTTTCGTTATCCCCAAAAGCACGCGCTGGCCCGTAGCTGGCGTTTTGCCCTCTTCTTCCGTCCTTTTATTTATCTCTTCGAATTCAAGCCAGTCTATCAGACTGCCTGGCAATACGTCCGTATCGTTATTCTCGTCCACCCTTACGCGTTTCAGCATCTGACGAACGATGACCTCAATGTGCTTATCGTTTATATCAACGCCCTGGAGACGGTAAACGCGCTGAACCTCTTGGAGCATATAGTCCTGCACGCCTCGCAGTCCCTTGATTTTCAATATATCGTGAGGGTATACGCTACCTTCGGTAAGTTCGTCTCCGGCCTTGACCGCGTCGCCGTTAAATACCTTTATGCGTGAGCCGTACGGTATCAGATATTCAAAAGACTCTTTCGTTTCCTGATTAGTTATTATAACTTCGCGTTTTTTCTTAGTATCGTTTACGGTCACATCGCCGCCTTGTTCGGCGATGATCGCGAGTCCTTTCGGCTTGCGCGCCTCAAACAGCTCCTCAACGCGCGGCAGACCTTGGGTAATGTCCTCGTTGCTCGCTATGCCGCCCGTATGGAACGTGCGCATGGTAAGCTGAGTGCCCGGCTCGCCTATGCTCTGCGCGGCTATTATCCCGACCGATTCGCCAATTCTGACGGCGCGTCCGGACGCCATGTTGGCGCCGTAGCATTTTGAACAAAGCCCTATTCTGGATCGGCACGTCAATATAGTGCGTATATATACCCTCTCTACCCCGACGCGTTCTATGGTCTCCGCCTGATCGGGCATAATCATATGGTCGGCTTCGACTATAATTTCGCCCGTTTCAGGATGAACGACGTTTTCCACCGCCCAGCGTCCCCTTACGCGGTCGGAAAGCGGCTCGATAATTTCCTTGCCGTCCATAAACGCGCTGACCCACATGCCGGGGGCGGAGTCGCCTTCTTTCGCGCAATCCCACTCGCGTATAATGATGTCCTGCGACACATCGACAAGACGGCGCGTAAGATAACCCGAGTCAGCCGTGCGCAGCGCCGTGTCGGCAAGCCCTTTTCGCGCTCCATGCGCGGATATGAAATATTCAAGCACGGAAAGCCCTTCGCGAAAATTCGACTTTATAGGCAGCTCGATTATATCGCCCGACGGGCTGGCCATAAGGCCGCGCATTCCGGCAAGCTGCTTAATTTGGTTATTAGAGCCGCGCGCGCCCGACGTGGCCATCATGTATATGTTGTTATAGCGGCCAAGTCCTTTCAGCAAAGCGTCGGTTATCTTATCGTTGCATTCGTTCCAAGCGGACAGCACTTTGCCATGACGCTCCTCGTCGGTCATAAGACCGCGTCGGAACATCCTGGTTATGCTTTCGACGCGATTCTCCGCCTCGCTTAAAAGTTCAGCCTTAGCGCCGGGTATTTCCATGTCGGAAACGGAAACGGTGAGAGCGCCCTTCGTGGAATATTTAAATCCGAGCGTCTTTATGTTATCCAACACGAGAGCCGTTTCCGTAGATCCGTATTTATTTATGCAACGGTTTATAATACGCCCCATAGCTTTCTTATCGCATAAAAACTCCACTTCGTACAGGAATTTATTGTCGAACTCGGAACGGTCGACGAAGCCTATGTCTTGAGGTATAGCTTCGTTAAATATTATGCGGCCGACTGTCGTATCGACCATCTTGGAATGAAGCTCCCCGTCAAATTCAAGCGTCCTGCGCACTTTTACTTTGGCGTGAAGCGAGACCACGTTATTTTCATAGGCTAAAACGGCTTCGCCTTCGTCTTTGAACGCTTTTCCTTCGCCCGGTTCGCCGTCTTTGCTGAGCGTTAAGTAGTATATGCCTAAAACCATATCCTGTGAAGGCACGGTAACAGGCGCGCCGTCGGAAGGCTTTAACAAATTGTTCGGCGAAAGCAGCAAAAAGCGGCATTCCGCCTGCGCTTCCACCGACAAAGGCACGTGAACCGCCATTTGATCGCCATCAAAATCGGCGTTATACGCCGTGCAGACAAGAGGGTGAAGCTTGAGCGCCCTGCCCTCCACCAGAACAGGCTCAAACGCCTGTATGCCGAGCCTGTGGAGCGTAGGCGCGCGGTTGAGCATGACAGGGTGTTCTTTTATGACGTCCTCGAGCACGTCCCACACTTCCGGCTGCAACCTCTCAACCATTCGTTTGGCGCTTTTTATGTTGTGAGCCAAACCGTCGAAAACCAGTTTCTTCATAACGAACGGCTTGAACAGTTCCACCGCCATCTCTTTCGGCAGACCGCACTGAAAGATCTTCAAGTCAGGGCCGACGACTATGACCGAACGGCCTGAATAGTCTACCCGCTTACCAAGCAAATTCTGTCTGAAGCGGCCTTGCTTACCCTTTAAAAGGTCCGACAGCGATTTTAGCGCGCGGTTGCCTGGCCCTGTCACCGGTCTGCCGCGGCGGCCGTTGTCTATGAGCGCGTCAACCGCTTCCTGCAGCATGCGTTTTTCATTTCTTACGATAATGTCCGGAGCGCCCAGATCCAAAAGCCTTTTAAGCCTGTTATTGCGGTTTATCACGCGGCGGTACAAGTCGTTTAAGTCGCTCGTGGCGAAACGTCCGCCGTCCAGTTGGACCATAGGGCGCAAGTCCGGCGGCATGACCGGTATGGCGTCCAATATCATCCATTCCGGCCTGTTTTTGGATATTCTGAAAGATTCTATAACTTCCAGCTTTTTTATGAATCTTACGCGTTTTTGCCCCGAAGTCTCCTTCAGAGCCGCTTTCAGCTCCTGAGACTCTTTCTCAAGGTCAATCTCTTGTAAAAGCTCTTTCACGCTTTCGGCGCCCATTCCGACTCTAAACGATGAGCCGTAAATCTCATAAGCCTCGCGATACTCCTTTTCGGTCAAAAGCTGCTTTTTCTGATACGGCGTCGGGCCTGGATCGAGCACGACGTACGACGCGAAATAAAGCACCTTTTCAAGCGAACGCGGAGACATGGCTAAAATAAGCCCCATCCGGCTGGGTATCCCCCTAAAATACCACACATGCGACACCGGCGCCGCCAGCTCTATGTGGCCCATGCGCTCGCGGCGCACCTTCGACTTCGTCACCTCAACGCCGCATCGGTCGCAGACCACGCCTTTATAACGTATGCGCTTATACTTTCCGCAGTGGCATTCCCAGTCCTTGTTCGGGCCAAATATTCTTTCGCAAAACAACCCGTCCCTTTCAGGCTTCAACGTGCGATAGTTTATCGTTTCGGGCTTTTTAACCTCTCCGCGCGACCATTCCCTAATCTTTTCCGGGGAAGCAAGCCCTATTTTCATGGAATCAAAACTAATTGCCTGATCAGTATTATACTGTGTCATGATTCGCTCCCTTCATAATTTAAAGAGATCTAACGCCGTTCTAATAATGATAGGACTCCAAAACTCCCTCCGCGCGTATCTTTGAAGGGACTCCTCCCTTAGAACCTGTCAGAGACATCGTTGAAGAACAAGCTTCATTCTTCGCCCCCGCTTATCGGGCCGCTTTCCTTCAAAAAAGCGGGCGGACGCGAACGAAACCCGTAATATCCAGTCTTTAATCTTCATCTTCAAACAAATCGTCTTCATCGTCCGTAAAAATATCGTCTCCCGCCAACTCTATATCGTCCGCTATATCAACATCATCGTCCAATTCCATGTCATCGCCTGCTATATCCGCGTCTATTTCGGCGTCATCGTCAAATATCGCCTCATCGGACATATCGTCCTTACTTTCCAAGTTATAGTCGTCTATGCCTAAAATATCATTTACGTCAAGCTCTTTTTCGTCATCGGCGCCGCTTGGCGCGATTTCACGAATACGTTCAATAAGAGGATCCGCCAGAATCTTCTTAGGGGCGTTTTCGCGAATAAACCGCTTGCCGCGAGAGTCATCTTCCGTCTCCAGCCCCTCTATATTCACGTTCAAATCATCCACATCGTCTATAGATTCGCGTATTTCGACCTCCGTTTTGTCTTCCATTAAAATGCGCACGTCAAGCGCGAGCGCCTGCAATTCCTTTAACAGAACTTTAAACGATTCGGGAATGCCAGGCTCCGGTATGTTCTCGCCTTTTACTATAGATTCGTACGTCTTTACGCGCCCGACTATATCATCGGATTTAACGGTAAGAATTTCCTGAAGGGTATAAGCGGCGCCGTAAGCCTCCAGCGCCCAAACCTCCATTTCGCCAAAGCGCTGACCGCCAAACTGCGCCTTGCCTCCAAGCGGCTGCTGCGTTACAAGCGAATAAGGGCCGGTGGAACGCGCGTGTATCTTGTCATCGACCAAGTGATGCAGTTTCAAGTAGTGCATGTATCCGACGGTAACGGTGTTATCGAACGGCTCGCCCGTGCGTCCGTCGCGAAGCTGTATTTTTCCGTCGCGGCTTATAGGCACGCCTTTCCATTCGTCTTTACCGCTCCTGTTATTTTTAAGATCCTCGAATATGTCGTCGTCAACTATGTCTTTCCATTTTAGCTCAAAATCCCGCCACTGCATGTTTACATAATCGTTCGCCATTTCGAGCGTATCCATAATGTCGATTTCATTGGCGCCGTCAAAAACCGGCGTGGCGACTTTCCAGCCGAGCGCTTTCGCGGCGAGGCCTAGATGAACCTCAAGCACTTGCCCGATATTCATGCGCGAAGGCACGCCCAGCGGGTTCAGCACAATGTCAAGCGGACGGCCGTTAGGCAGAAACGGCATATCCTCCACAGGCAGCACGCGCGATATAACGCCTTTGTTGCCGTGACGGCCCGCCATCTTGTCGCCGACGGAAATTTTGCGTTTTTGAGCGATATATACGCGCACAAGCTGATTGACGCCAGGCGGCAACTCGTCGCCGTTTTCACGCGTAAACTCTTTTACGTCCACTATTATGCCGTTTTCACCGTGGGGCACCCTCAGCGAAGTGTCGCGCACCTCTCTGGCCTTTTCGCCAAAAATAGCGCGCAGCAACCGTTCCTCGGCGGTAAGCTCCGTCTCTCCCTTTGGCGTTACTTTCCCGACAAGTATGTCGTTCGGCTGAACTTCCGCGCCGATGCGTATGATGCCTCTTTCGTTCAGATCTTTAAGGGCTTCGTCTCCCACATTAGGTATGTCGCGCGTGATTTCCTCCGAGCCCAGCTTCGTGTCGCGCGCTTCCGCCTCGTATTCCTCAATGTGGACGGAGGTATATACGTCCTCCTCCACAAGTTTTTCTGAAAGGAGTATGGCGTCTTCATAGTTAAAGCCTTCCCATGTCATAAACCCTATCAAAGGATTTTTCCCCAGCGCCAGTTCGCCTCCGCTGGTGGAAGGTCCGTCAGCTATGATGTCGCCGTCCTGCACGACATGGCCCTTTGACACGATAGGGCGTTGATTTACGCACGTGCCTTGGTTCGAACGCAGGAATTTGGTTAATCTATATGATTTTCTGGATCCGTCGTCTCTTCTTATGACTATCTCGTCCGCCACGACCTTCTCAACTACGCCGCCCTTTTCGGCGATAATCGCTACGCCCGAGTCCCGCGCCGTCTTATATTCCATGCCCGTGCCTATGATCGGGGAGCTTGTAGTGAGCAGCGGCACGGCCTGCCGCTGCATGTTGGAACCCATGAGCGCCCTTGTAACGTCGTCATTCTCCAAAAACGGTATAAGCGCGGTCGCCACGGAGACGATCTGTTTAGGCGAAACGTCCATCAGGTCTATGCTGTCCCGGTCAACCTCTATGATTTCCTCACGGTAACGCCCGGCCACTTTGCGTCGTAAAAACCTGCCGTCATCGTCAAGCGGTTCGTTCGCCTGCGCTACGGTAAAATTTTCCTCCTCATCGGCGGTAACGTATATGAAGTCTCTTGACACGCGCGGTTCGCCGGTCGAGTGATCCACTATGCGGTAAGGCGCCTCTATGAATCCATATTCGTTTATGCGCGCGAACGTGGACAGAGAGTTTATAAGCCCGATATTGGGGCCTTCAGGCGTTTCTATCGGACACATCCTGCCATAGTGTGAAAAGTGAACGTCACGCACCTCAAACCCGGCTCTGTCGCGCGAAAGACCGCCCGGACCAAGCGCCGACAGACGTCTTTTGTGCGTAAGCTCTCCCAGCGGGTTCGTCTGCTCCATAAACTGCGAAAGCTGCGAACTGCCGAAAAACTCCTTTATGGCCGCGGTAACGGGGCGTATGTTGATCAGCGCCTGCGGCGTAACCACATCCATATCTTGTATCGTCATACGTTCCCTTACGACGCGTTCCATGCGGGCCAGCCCGATTCGAAACTGGTTTTGCAGCAACTCGCCCACCGCGCGTATGCGCCTGTTGCCCAGATGATCGATGTCGTCTTTATTTCCCATGCCATAATCAAGATGTATAATATAATTTATAGAAGCCATTATATCTTCTAAAGTGATGTATTTTGGAACAAGTTTCGCGATGTTGTTGCGCACGGCTATTTCAAGCTCTTTCGGATCATCGTTGTTTTCGATTATCTCCATCAGCGCCGGATAGTAGACTTTCTCCTTTATGCCCAACGCCCTCGGATCTATTCCGTAAGGCTTTAAGAACAATCCCGCGTCGACCGCCAGATTGCTGAGCGCCTTTACGTTTCTGTCCTCCGTTTTGACCCACACGAACGGAGCTCCGCAGTCTTGTATCGCGTCAGCCAAGTCCAGCTTTACCTCCGCGCCCGCCGCGCCGATCACTTCGCCCGTATTAGGGTCGAGCACATCCTCCGCCAGCGTAAAACCCCTTATGCGATTCTTAAAATGTAATTTCTTGTTGAATTTATACCGCCCGACCTTCGCCAGATCATAGCGCTTCATATCGAAAAACATGCTGCGCAACAAAGACTCCGCGCTTTCAAGCGTAGGCGGCTCGCCAGGGCGCACGCGTTTATAAATCTCTATAAGGCCTTCTTCATAGTTTTTACTTACGTCTTTTTCTAACGTATTGATGATCTTGGGCTCGTTTCCAAATAGAGCCAATATCTCCTCGTTCGAGCCAACGCCCAAAGAGCGTATCAAAACCGTAACAGGCACTTTACGCGTCCTGTCCACCCTTATACTAAAGACATCGTTAGAATCGGTTTCATATTCCAGCCACGCGCCGCGGTTAGGTATCAGCGTCGCGCTTAACAGGTTTTTACCGACTTTGTCGTATGACATGGAATAATAAATGCCGGGAGAACGCACAAGTTGATTGACTATAACGCGCTCCGCTCCGTTTATCACGAACGTGCCGTTGTCCGTCATAAGCGGAAAGTCGCCCATGAAAATCTCTTGCTCTTTAATTTCATCAAGCTCTTTATTGCGCAGCCTGCACTTCACTCGCAGCGTGGCGGCGTATGTCGCGTCACGCTCTTTGCATTCTTCAATCGTATATTTCGGGGTTTCGTCAAGGGTAAAATCCACAAATTCCAAAACGAGATTTCCGCTGTAATCCGTAATGGGCGATATATCGCGAAAGACCTCCATAAGCCCTTCCGTAATGAACCAGCGGTAGCTCTCTTTTTGAACTTCAATGAGATTAGGCATATCCAAAATTTCCTCTATTTTGGAATAACTCACGCGCTTCCCATTGCCAAGCCGGATTGGGCGAATCCGGTTTTTTTCCATGAGCAACACCCCTTTATAATTTTTGAAAAAGTATTGAAAGTTGGAACGGACTGTGATATACTGAATAAGTTTTATAAAAGACATGTTTGAGATACGGTTCATTATTCTATCACATATTGAGGAACGCGTCAAGTTTTCCTCATCTTCTTTTAATTTTTTCTCCTCTATTATTCGACCCTATACAGCAATAAGTCGCTAAAATTAACTATTTATTGTCAAAAACACCATTTGATGTCAATTTATTTTTTTTGAAACTGCGCGTTTTTTTTACATATGGCTTTCATTCCGATTGATGGCTACGCTTTTTTGCCAATACGCCTATGCGACCGCCTTCAGACGCCGTCGCTCATTGTAACAACTTTACCCCCGTGGCATAAGATGGAAACATATTGAACTAGGGGGGTTTGATATGGGCGAATATCATGTGCGCGGCGGCAACGCCCTGTCCGGCGAAATACGCGTATCCGGCAGCAAAAACGCAATTCTCCCAATCTTAGCGGCTACTATATTGACGAGCGGCACTAGCGTCATACGTAACTGTCCTAAAATATCCGACACATATGTTTCTATAGAAATCCTCGAAGCGTTAGGTTGCAAAGTAAAAATGGAGGACGACACGATAACGGTGGATTCGTCAACGGCGAACGACCGCTGCGTACCCGAAAAGCTTGTCAGAGAGATGCGTTCGTCAATCATTTTTTTAGGCGGCGTGTTAGGACGGTTTAACAGAGTTAAAATAAGCTATCCCGGAGGATGTGAACTCGGCGTTCGACCCATAGACTTACACCTGAAGGCTATCAGAGAGATGAATGTAACGCTTAACGAGGATCACGGCTTTATAATAGGAGAAACGACCGGCATTAAGGGCGCCAGCGTAAATTTGGACTTTCCAAGCGTCGGCGCCACCGAAAACATCATGCTTACAGCTGTTTTGGCCGACGGCGTCACGAAAATATCAAACGCGGCCAAAGAACCGGAAATAATAGACCTGCAAGACTTTTTAAATAAGATGGGCGCCAATATATCCGGCGCTGGAACGGACATCATAATTATAGAAGGCGTTAAAAAGCTGGGGAACGCTGAACACAGCGTAATGTTCGACCGGATAGTCGCCGGCACGTATCTCGTAGCCGCCGCGATTACGAAAGGAGGCGTGACTCTTACCGATGTAAATACGCGCCATCTTACGTCGATAACGTCAAAATTGACGGAGGCGGGCTGCGAATTCGAGATGCGCGAAGACACGATACGCTTGAGTCCTCCAAAAAAAATACGCGCCATAAGCAGACTTATAACGCTGCCGCACCCAGGGTTCCCGACCGACGCTCAGGCGCAGTTCGCGGCGCTTTTATCCATAGCGAACGGCGCGAGCGTCATTGAAGAAACCTTATTCGAGTCCCGGAACAAGCATATAGGGGAACTTTCGCGAATGGGGGCGAATATAAGACTTGCAGCGGACGGCCGAACATCGGTCATCAGAGGCGTTCCAGCGCTTACCGGCGCCGTTGTTAACGCCCGGGATTTGCGAGGCGGCGCCGCGCTCATACTGGCCGGGTTAGCCGCTTCCGGAGAAACCACAGTAAAAAATTCGCATTTTATTGAACGAGGTTATGAAAACATAGACGCCGCGCTATCCAGTCTGGGCGCGGACATTAAATATATCGCATGAAGCGTAAAAAAAAACCGCCGCAGAGCTTTACGCTCCGCGAGCGCTACATATCTCACCGCAAAAACCGCAAAGCAGGCCATTTATACGGCGGCTTTTTTATTTTGCCCTTTTTAAGACCTCTGATCTCCGCCTCAACCTCCATTGCGCGCTTTGTCCCCAAACCCTCTTTTTTACCAAACGGTAACGGGAACGCCTACGGCATTCCCGTTTTTATAACTTCCCTTCAAACGTGAAATTTTCACCTTTTACGCCTGGCGCGACCCTTCATGTCAATTCAGAACGCGCGCTAAATTTACGCGTTCGCTTCACGAGCTTGACGGCGTACAGCTATTATCCGATATCTCCCAAGTATAATCTTTCCATATAGAATGTAATAACCCCATTTGATTTTTATAAGTAGTTTTTAAACCTTTTAAGAAGTTTACCGACGCCGATAAAGTTCTCCGTAAATTTATTTAAATCATTTTACTTATCTCTTTTTTAAGACGGCAAATGATTTTTTTCTCAAGACGCGATATATATGACTGAGAGATACCCATCATATCGGCTACTTCTTTTTGCGTCATCTCATCGCCCCGCGCGTTTATGCCAAAACGCAATTCGACTATTTGCTTTTCACGCTTCGACAATTTAGCTATCGCGGCATTCAACAATTCTTTGTCGATTTCTTCCTCTATATCTTTGTATATTACATCGACATCAGTGCCCAATATGTCTGAAAGCAATAATTCATTGCCTTCCCAATCCACGTTTAACGGTTCATCTATGGAGACTTCGCTTTTTGTTTTTGTGTTACGCCGCAAATACATTAATATTTCATTCTCAATGCAACGCGACGCGTAAGTCGCAAGTTTAATCTTTTTATCGGGTTTAAACGTATTTATGGCCTTTATAAGACCTATTGTGCCAATTGATATTAAATCTTCGACGTTTACGCCAGTATTTTCAAACTTTCTCGCTATGTACACTACAAGACGCAGATTACGCTCTATTAAAACGCTCTTTACCCTCAAATCTTCAGGCGTACCTAAAAGCAAAAGCAGTTCAGCCTCTTCTTCGGCGTTAAGTGGCGTGGGCAAAACTTCATTTCCGCCTATGTAATAGATAGTTTCCTCATCGTCACGCGTAAGCCTAAGCCGAAATTTTACCATTAAATCGCGCGCTTTCGTTTTTAGTTTGAACAGTTTCAAGTAGAGCATTATCCGGACCTCCTTAAGAAACTTTTATAAATTCAGGGCTTAACAGCCCATGATACGTTCCGTCGCCTGATAACTCGCGGCTATATACGCCGACGACAACGTTATCAAGCGTTATCGAACGGTCGTCATTTGTAATTTCAATATAGTCAGGTCTAAAACCCAGCAGCATCCCGTTTTGTTTCCCCAAACTCGAAAAAGGAATGACGCGCGCCCTTGACATGAACGGAGCGTCATCGACAGTGTTTAAAATTTCCGCTATATCGCAGTCCTTGTTAGCGCGAAACACAATGTTTACGGATTTTGGCAGAAATCGCTCGACCGCGGTGAATTCAGCTATAAGCACGGGGCAATCGCCTAAAGGATCACGCAGAGAATTGCCCGTATCCATAAGCGCGGTAAATTGCGCGTCGCGCTCGCCGCAACATATCCTTACCGGATAGAACGCGCGCCTTTTTATAGCCATACGCTTTTGCCACGCTATCAAAAGCTTAGCCGCTATGTATATGGAGCTTGATGAAGCTATCAATATCTTTAGGGAAAACCGCGAAACGGTATAGCTTATGGCGTCGCCTATTAAAACGGGGAAATTAGTAAAATAAAACAGAGCCATCCCCATACCGCCGATAGCGAACGCGGCCACGCAAGTTATCACGGTCTGCTTAACGAATTCTCGAAATTTCGCCGGACGTAAGGCTATGACAACGCCAAGCGACAGCGCGACCGCCGAAATGATAACGTTTATCGCAGCGGATCCGGCCAAAAACATAGCTGGCATATAACAGAGCGCCATTACAAAACCACCCAAAATAGTAAAAACCGGTCTTTGCCTTCTGCGCGCTATCATTCCGGATAACCATAAAATAAACGAGTCCATGACAAAATTAATTAAAAAAACCACATCGGCATATATAGTCAAGCTACATTTCACCCCCCGCCGCCCTTCTCGCAACGTCATTATATATAAAGCTATCATGATATTTTGTCGCAATTACTCGTTAAAACACTTAAATAACGCGACAATAAGCGACTGATTAAAACCGTTTTTCAAGATATGGCGATGCTTTTAACTTTATTTATATAATTTTACATACTCTATAATTTTACATACTCTATAATTTTATTGCTATTAAGCGTTTATTATTACTTTATGTAACAACGTCATGACTTATAAGCGTGAATTTTGGATTAAAAAAGCTTTGGAACGCATTCAGCATCTTCCAAAGCTTTTTTAATGAAATGAGTCCCCGCCATAATAGGGAGTTGATAGACGCGCTGTCCAAAACGAGAAGAACACAATAGACCTGTCCTGGAACCTGACTTCGACGAACCCACGAGCAGATTTTTCGCAGGGCAAAAAAACGGAAGCCGCCGTGTACACGGCGCCATACACAAGGATTTCACTAATGCCACATTGTGGAAATCCAACGCGCAGACGCCGGAGTCAGGTTCCGGGACAGGTCTAATAAGCCGAAAAGGCGCAAAATGGAGATATTAAACAGGCTCTTAGCGCAATTCGACATCACTAATTAAAAAGTATCCTGCCCTCTACAAATAAGACAACGGTCTCTCACTAAACCACGGCTATTTCTTTCAGCGCGCCTTAGACATATGCTTTCTCGTTTCGTTCAGCAAAAACAGCTCATTACCTGACAACTTCGTTTTATTTTATGGTAAAAACTTTAGGGATCATTTCTCATGACAAGCGGATCACCGCATTTTCGCGTGAAATATTTTATATGTCAGTCGCATTTCCATTGCAGTAGTCGAGTCCGCTCTTCGCGCGGACTCGAAGGGGTGGGGCGGTCTCGCTTCAGAACTGCGCTTCGCTCAAGCCGCCTCCCATACCCATCGCGTTCTTTCGAAGTTATACTGGACTCAGTTCAAAACATAGACAAACCTGGTGAGAATTTTTCGCGTTGAGCTATGCCCAGAACGCAGGCGAACCGATGGTTTCGGCAAGACTTTATAGTAAGATGTTCTTGAAAAAGTAACGAATTGTGGTAAAATAATCCTATGAGCTATGATAAAAAATATCGGAAAAGAACAATAGAATATCATGAAGAAGGACACAGTATCAGGGAAACGGCGAAGACATTCGGCATAT
>JAISER010000059.1 GCA_031263985.1 Clostridiales bacterium
TACTGTGTCCTTCTTCATGATATTCTATTGTTCTTTTCCAATATTTTTTATCATAACCCATAGGATTATTTTACTATAGTCAAGGCTAATTGAAAGCGTGAGGCCGGGTATTCCAAAAAGTGTCAAACTGATGCATATGCAGTCGTAATCTACGCTTGACATTTGCCCAAAATTTTTCCATGGGATTTAAATCGGGATAATATGGCGTGAGGAATATTACCCTAAATTCATATTCATCAGCTATATCTTAAATTGCGTTTTTTCGGTGGCAGGACGCGTTATCAATAATGAGTACGCTTTTTGATGGATTTTTGAGCGCAGGAACAAAAACACGCTCCAGCCAACCTTCAAACAGGTCGCCGTTCATAGAACCGCTAAAAGAAAACGGCGCGACAATTTCGTCTCCATTCTTTGCGGCGATAACGCTGGTTCGCGCAAAACGCCTGCCAAAGACTTTACCGATTACTTTTTCTCCGCGAAGCGCATAGCCATATTCTCGAGAGTAATATTCATCGAAGCCGCTTTCATCAGAATAATATAATTCGCTGTCTTCCGGAAGCGCTTCCATTTCGGCAACGAATTCTTCTCGTTTTCGCTCGTCGCGCTCAACATGCTGGATTGTGTTTTTTTACGCGTAACGCCTAAACCCTTTTTTGCGCTTCGGATTCCGGAAACGCCACAATTAAAGGCGTCCGCGGTTTCCTTATTTGTACTGCGTGGATTTTCTCTGTAATATTCAAGCGATTTTTCACGGTCAATCTTATATGCTCCGCGATTCAACGGTCTGTTTTCCAGCGCTCCGGTTTCCGCTTCAAGTTTCTCCCATGCCCGAAGCGTATTTACCCCAAGTCCATACATCTCATTTACTTCCGCTTCGCGATGTCCGTTGCGTGCCGCTTCTATAGCGCGTTCTCTCATTTTTACTGGATATGACATATCTATATCTTACTATGTTTTTCACTTTTGTAAATAGCTTCAATTATAAAACCCTATTGAGAAATTTTGGGCATTGCTGAAACGCAAGCTCAGGAAAAATTTATCCTATTTCGATAGTTTCGATGATTGTTTTAGTTACTGTTTCAATAGCATTTAACTATAAAGCCATTTGAACGTTAAAAACGTGGCGCGGAAGGATCACGCCAAAACTTGATTTGCCTTTTATCATCCTGTCAGAAGGAAATAAAAGCCGAATTGCGGTTGCTAATCAGCGTTGCCGATAGTATAATACTTTTGACGAAAACCATTTGAGAAGTATATCCTTCTTATGCAATATAGCGCGCTTTTTTACAAAACGAGCGAATCAGCTCATCCTGACGCAAAAGATGTGGTGGACAATACCCGGCTACAAGGCTTATGAGAAGCGCTTTATGTCACAGTGTCGGGCTTACGCGGACGCGGGCGACGTCGAGAGTTTAGCCTCCCTGCTGTTTTCGGCGGCGCCGTCATGGTACTGCCGAAAGCTAAACCCGAGTATAAGCGTGAAATACGATCTTGCCGACGTAAATATCGCGTGGGCGCAAGAATGCGAGAGGCTATTGAACGCGCTGCTGGAGAATTTTGGAATTGCAAAACGACAGCATACCGGTAATTCAAGATGCGTATGAAGACCCGGTGGTTACGCGGATGCTGCGCGATGAGCGCGAGGTAAACGCGCAGGTTTACACGCCCGATATGTGGCGGTTCGGGCAGTTCTTTTTCGTATACGCGCAAAGCGGAAATTCAACGCTGTTGGCGGCGCTGATGGCGCGTCCGAAGCAGAAGTGGTATCAACACAGAATTACGCCACTTGACGGGCCGGAGCCGACTCCGGTCGAAACCAATAGATTGTGGGTGGATTTTCGCGAGCGCCTGACCGGAGTTTTGCCGAAAAAACTTGTCGATCAGGTGAGAGAACCGCTTGGCGCCGCCGGTTATTCTGACGGCGCGCCACAGCCGGAAGCCCCAGACGTGAAAAACGCGCCGCATACCGGATCGACGACCAATATGCCCATTGGGACAGGCGTGAAATTCGAACGGCGCGTTGCGGATAAAAAATCCGATGAGGTTTCTTTTGTTTACAATTGCGGCATAGAGGAATTGTACCGAAAAATATACACAGCGCTTGAAAACAAGCCGATTAGCGCGACGGAGATAGAGGACATTACATCGGGCAGTTTGCAGTTGGACAGACATATTAGGTCGGATTTGCATATAGTGGCGTCCGGAAAGAAGCGTCGCTTGGCGAATTCCGGCTCTTGGGCGGTACAAATATACTCGAGCAGTCACAAGGACGGGAAATGCGACGCGAGGCTGGTTGCCTTGGCGGGCAGCGTTTGGGATAGGCTTGGAGCGGCGTTCAGCGATAAGGATTTCGTGGAAAAAGCGAAGGCTATGCGCGAAATTTAGACAAAGAGTTCGGCGGGAAGAAAATAGATTTGATTGCGCGTGCGCTGAAAAGCTGACGCTTGGACCAGCACGATTAAAACAACCGCAAGGTTTACACACAAGCTCCGAGAGGGATCAAGAAAGAATAAAAAGGATATCGACTACGGTCATTACACTGACGTTAGCGCTCTTACTCGCCGCCTGCGGCGGCGTCACCGAAAAAACGCAATTTACGATATAGCCGATGAATATGAATTTAGGGTAATATTCCTCCCGTCCTATTCTCCCGATTTAAATCCCATTGAAAAATTTTGGGCAAATGTCAAGCGTAGATCACGACTACATATGCATCTGTTTGACACTTTTTGGAATACCCGGTCTTACGCTTTTAATTAGCCTTGACTATATTATCTATTTCCGAAAGGATGCTCTGAGAAAAGCGCGCTGGAAGCGGCGCTTTTCTCAGAGGGCTATTGTTACGCTCACGATTTACCAGACTCAAGACCAGTTTTCATAATTTTGAGGTTGTCTTGAAGCCTCTTATCGTTCGGAGCGTAATCGAGAGCGCTTTTCGCGTGCGCGAAGGCTTTGTCAAATAGGTTCATCCGATATGCGGCGATGGCGCACAGATCATCCGGCGTATAGTCCCAGGAATATCCCATATTGACGTATGTCCTGGACTTCTCTTTGATCTTTAAAGCCTCCTCTGATAGAAAGAACGTCATGGGCCAGTCTTTCAGCTCATAGCACATCTCGGAAAACTCCACGTAGGGATCGCGCAAATGAGGCGCCTCAGCGACGGCTTTATAATACCATCTATAGGCTTCCTGGATGAGACCCAGTTTCCGGCACGACTTCGCGATCCAGCGCATGGCGGCGCATCGTTCTTCGCTCCAGCGGGCGGACGGCAAGTCAAGATACGCGTGGAGCGTATCGATGCTTTTTCGCCATTCGCCTTTATACATGTACTCTCTTCCGAGATAATATCGCATCCGTTCATTAGTGGGCTCTTCCCGCACGGCGAGCTTAAGAAGCGGCAGATAAGAGCCTCGAGACTTTGAAGGATCGGGGTAGTGATTTAAGACCATGCCCTCGACGAATACAGTCTCAAGGGGAAGAGAGCCTTCATAATAAACATATTCATGCACTGGACACCGCCAGCGAAAGCCCTGCCGATCGTGCGCCTTGAAATAGCGAAACTGAACGTCCGGGGTTCCATCCGCCTTGAGGCTCCAATTGTAAATATATCTTCCTGTCTTCGCGATAGGACCCTTATGCTTCGGCGCGTGATTTTTCCACGCCGCCTCGAGCTTTTCCCTCCAACCCGGTTCAAACCGTTCGTCGAGGTCGGTGCATACGCAAATATCGACGTCATTTGGGACGTGATCCAGTGAAATGTTCCTAGCCGCGTCAAACCTCCAGGGGATGATTTTTTCGGTGTAGACAACGCACCCTCTGTTTTTCAGCTTTTTTACGGTGTCGTCGTCAGAACCTGTATCAGTCACGACGACTAGGTCGGCTTCGCTCATGGAGTCCATCCATTGATCCGCAAGCTTAGCTTCATTTTTACAGATAGCGTAAACGCAGATTTTAAGGGAACTCATCAGAAAACCTCTTTCTTCGTAATCTCTTTTATTTTTTCTTCAATCAGGTCCAGATTGGATTTTAGTCTCTTATCCGTGGGATTTAGCTCACACGCCTTCAGGGCGTAATTTCGGGCTTCATCATAAAGTCCGAGGCGATAAGCGCTGATCGCGCCGTAATCATACAGCGAAGCTCCCCAGCTTTCTATTTCAACGAGATAGCTTCCGCTTTTTCGTTTGATGGAAAGACCGTTTTTGACCGCGGCGTAGGTC
>JAISER010000075.1 GCA_031263985.1 Clostridiales bacterium
CTGAATTGTTCTATGAATCCGCGCGAATGCGCGGAGCGGGGTCCGGGGTCGAAGACCCCGGCGGGGTTTGGGGCGGAGTCTCAAGGTCTTTATGACTTGTCTGAATCGTTTCATGAATCCGCGCGAACGGCGCGGCGCGGGGACCGGGGTTGAAGACCCCGGCGGGGCTTGGGGCGGAGTCCCAAGGTCTTTATGACTTGTCTGAATCGTTCCATGAATCCGCGCGAATGCGCGAAGCGGGGTCCGGGGTCGAAGACCCCGGCGGGGTTTGGGGCGGAGTCCCAAGGTCTTTATGACTTGTCTGAATCGGTTCATGAAGCCGCGCGGATGCGCGGAGCGGGGTCCGGGGTCGAAGACCCCGGCGGGGTTTGGGGCGGAGTCCCAAGGTCTTTATGACTTGTCTGGATAGTCATTTTTTTAAAACGCGCCGCTTAACGCGCGTTTATGAATAAGATATGGAGTGGCGTATGGAAAAAGAGGCCGAAAAATTCGAGATTATACTGGGCGTTAAGTTCGAGAGCCTGACATTTGATGAAGCTTTGTCAAGACTCCGGCGTTTTTTGGATACGGAGGAACATAACGTTTGTTTTACGCCTAACCCAGAAATGCTTATGTCGGCGTGGAAAGACGCCGAATTTAGAGATATTCTGAACAAAGCGGATCTGATTTTGCCGGATGGAATAGGCATCATAATGGCGTCGTTTTTTTATCGGCGTAAAATAACGCGCCGAGTCGGAGGGTGCGACATCGTTCAAGAGCTTTTCAAGACGGCGGAAAAACCTCTGCGCGTTTATTTTTTAGGCGCCGCGCCGGGCGTCTGCGCGCTGGCCAAAGAAAACGTCGAAAAAAAATATCGTAATATTTCGGTGGTAGGTTTTAACGACGGATATTTTGATTACGAAAAAGAAAAGCTAATCATAGCTGAAATACAGAGCCTGAAGCCTGACATGCTGCTCGTTGGCATAGGATTTCCAAAACAGGAAAAGTGGATAGCGCGGCATAAAAACGAACTGCCCGTAAGACTGTCCATAGGAGTGGGAGGTACGCTTGACGTTTTGGCCGGCGCCGTAAAACGCGCTCCGAAAATTTTCAGGTCAGTGGGCGCCGAATGGCTATACCGGCTCATAAGTCAGCCGTCAAGATACAAAAGAATGTCGCGATTACCTGTTTTTTTGATTATGGCGGCCTGGGAAGGCGTTAGATCGCGATTTAAGAAGGGTGAACGTTAAAATCAGAGCGTCCGCAATGGCGATCTTGAACAGGCTCTTATACTGAAATTAGAAAGCGGTGATAAGTCAGCAATGAATGAGGTCGCGGACAAAAAGGAGCGTTTCTTCAATCTGGCCGTAATAGCGGCGGGTTCTATAATTTTAGCCATATCAATAAGCGTTTTTTATAAGCCTAGCGAGCTTGTGACCGGAGGCGTAAGCGGTCTCGCCATAGTGATAGAGCGCGTAACCGATAATTTAGGATTTCCTGTGCCGATATGGTTTACGAACGCCGCGCTTAACGCGCCTCTTTTTATTATAGGGTTCAAGGTTCTTGGGACGCGCGCGCTCGCTAAGACGGCGTTCGCCACGGTTCTGCTTACCATCGCGCTTTACCTCACTGATCTGATCCCTCCGTTCGTAACGAATCAAACGATGCTGGTTTCGCTTTTCGGCGGGGTATGCCACGGCGTAGGGCTTGGACTGGTTTTCTCTCGATCCGCGACTACCGGCGGTTCCGACATGTGCGCCAGTCTGCTCCAAAAAACGAAATTACAGCATATCGGCATATCAAAAATCATGTTCGCGATAGATTTCGTCGTGATAGCGCTGGGTTTTTTCATGTTCGGTCTGGAACGCGGCATGTACGCCATAATAGCTATATTCGTAAGCGTCAAAACCATAGACGTTATACTGGAAGGTCTGTCTTTCGCTAAAGTCGCTTATATAATATCGGAAAAGGCCGAAGACATAGCGCAGCTTGTAATGGACAAAATGGCGCGCGGCGTAACGGGTTTGTCGGGAAAGGGCATGTATTCAAAAGCGGGCCGCACTGTTCTGTTGTGCGTCGTGTCCTCTAAAGAGATCGTAAAGCTAAAGGAGTTCGTGCGCGGCGCGGATCCGGCGGCGTTCGTCATAGTCGGCGATGTGCGTGAGGTTATGGGCGAAGGATTCGCAAATTTGTCATAATGGGGGCGTAAAGCGTGTTATCGCTTAAAGACGTGAGCAAGCGTTATCCAAACGGATTCACGGCGGTGAAAAATCTGAATCTCGACGTCAAAGCCGGAGAGTTCGTCGCGCTGATCGGCCCTGTCGGCAGCGGTAAATCCACCGTTTTGCGTATGATAGCGGGTTTGGAAAACATAACGTCAGGCGAATTGCGTATCGACGGCGATATCATGAACGGCGTGTCCCGCAAAAACAGAAACATCGCCATAATATCGCAAAAAAATGGACTTTACCCTCGCATGTCGGTCCAGGAAAACATAGCGGCGCCTACAAAGGCGCTCGCTCGGGCGGCCGCCGAAGCGGCGGGCGTGGAAGAACTGCTGAGCGTTCGCGTAAAATCGCTTTCTCTGGCGCAAAAGCTGCGCGTAGCCATAGCGCGGGAGATATCTAAAAACCCCGGGATAATACTATTTGACGAGCCGCTCGCAAACTTGACGCCGGGCATGAAGGAACGCGCGCGCATAGATATAAGCGTTTTGCGCCGCGGGCTTGGCGCGACCTTTATATACGCCGCGAGAGATCAGGAAGAAGCTATGGCGCTTGCGGATAAACTCGTTATAATGAGGAACGGCGCCATAACGGCTTCCGGGACTCCTTCCGGGCTTTACCGGGATCCGCCCAGCTTGTTTGTCGCCGATTTCATCGGAACGCCGCGCATGAATATGCTGGAGGCCGTTGTTCTGAGAAAAAAAGACGACGTTTTTTTAGCGACGGGAAACGGCATGCTAATACCCGTCAGTGACGAGTCGCTGAAAAAAGACGCTGGGCTTGAGGTTATCGTGGGCGTTCGGCCGGAGCGCGCCGGAGTAGCGTCGGTAGAGACGGCGCCGCCGCGTTTTTACGTCCATGAGTTTGAGATCGCGGCCGCGGAGTTGTTTGGCGCCAACGCGTTTTTACGACTAAGGCTTAACGACGATTTTTTCTCTGTTCTCGGAACGCCGTCCGAAATGCCGAAGCCTGGCGAAAAAGTAAAAATAGCGATTGACACTGAGAATATTTACTTGTTTAATAGAAACACGGAAGAAGCCATTCCATATAGAAAGATGTGATTATATGAGCTGTATCTCGGAAACGATGAAAGAACTGGTAAAAAACAGTTCCGGCATACGGGCGATGTTTGAGGAAGGCAAGCGTCTGGCGCGGCTGCGCGGCGCCGAAAACGTGTACGATTTCAGTTTGGGCAACCCGAGCGCTCCGCCCCATGAAGACGTAAAAGCCGCTGTCACGCGTATTCTTAATGAAGAGTCGCCGACCCTGGTCCACGGATACATGAACAACTCCGGTTTTGAAGATACGCGCGAAAAGATCGCGCAAAGCGTCAACGCGGAGTTTGGGCAAGATTACGGAGCGGACAACATAGTGATGACGTGTGGCGCGGCGGGCGCGCTTAACGTTACGCTTAAAGCTATAATAAACCCCGGCGACGAAGTAATCGTGTTTTCGCCGTTTTTTGTGGAATACGCCTATTATGTGTCGAACTTTAACGGTGTGACCGTTGAATCTAAAACCGATGAATCGACGTTTTTGCCTGACCCCGAAGATTTGGAATCAAAAATCACTTCACGGACCAAAGCCGTAATATTAAACTCGCCTAACAACCCAACCGGCGCGGTATACGATGAGAAAATCTTAAAACGAATAGCGGGCGTTCTTGACGCGAAACAAAAAGAGTTCGGCCGGCCGATATTTGCGCTTTCTGACGAGCCGTACCGTAAAATCGCTTATGATGGCGTGAAACCCCCGTTTATTCCGTCGATCTACCGCAACTGTTTCGTAGCCTATTCTTATAGTAAAGCGCTGTCGCTGCCTGGCGAACGCATCGGCTACATAATCGCTCCGTCAGACATGGACAGTTTTGACGAGATTACATGCGCGCTGAACGTCGCGAATCGCGTGCTTGGCTATGTAAACGCTCCGTCGCTTTTTCAGCGCGTCGCGGCGCTTTGCCGCGATACGGCGATCGACATATCGGTCTACGAAAAAAATTTGAGTTTTCTCTACAGCGCTCTCACAGACATCGGCTACGAATGCGTTAAGCCAAAAGGCGCCTTCTACCTGTTTCCGAAGGCGCCGGGCGGCGATGATTTGAAGTTTTGCGCTCTCGCGAAAGAATTCATGCTGCTGCTCGTCCCCGGAACCGCGTTCCATACGCCGGGGTACTTTCGGTTAGCTTACTGCGTTTCATACGAAACTTGCGTCAACTCCATAGACGCTTTTAGAAAGGCTTTCGACAGGGCTGTCTCTTAGAGACGCCGTCTTTTAAAGACCTTGAGGAAACTTTTTCGAGAAAAAGTTTCCTCAAACTCCTTCAAAAAGCTTTAGCTAAAAACAAAGACGCTTAATTAATCGCGTAAAATTCGGTAAAACGCGACGGACGCTCCCGCCTAAGAATTTGCGCAAAACCATTGACGCCGCCGCATAAGCTATATTACCGATAAATTAAGAGGTCAGCGAGTATGAAAATTAAAGAATATGACAGAAACGCCGCGCTGGAATACGCTCATCGCTGGGCGTACGGAAGGAACGAACGGTATTACAACTTCGACGATATAGGGGGAGATTGCACGAATTTCGCGTCGCAATGCGTTTTCGCGGGCGCGAAGGTTATGAACCATACCGCTGATACGGGCTGGTATTATAACGACTCTAATGACAGGGCGCCGGCTTGGACATCCGTTATGTATCTTTACAATTTTTTGGTCGCGAATAAAAGCGTAGGGCCTTTCGGTTCGGAAACGGATATAAACGGCGTACAACCGGGCGATATAGTTCAACTGGCTTTTGAAGGAAGGCAGTTTCAGCACAGCCCCGTTATTGTGGAAGTAAAGGGCGGCGGACCTGGAGGAACGCTTGTCGCCGCGCATTCTTTCGACTGTGACAACAGGCGTTTGTCCACGTATGACTACAGCGCCGCGAGATTTATACGCGTAGAAGGCGTCAGAGTTTGGTGAATTTTAGAAAAAAGGGATAATTTGCCGCTTAGTTTCGCGTTTTATACGCGTGTTTTTAAAATTTGTCATAAACTTTCCACTTGAAATATCCAGCGGGTTATTGTATAATCCGTTTGACTTTCGCCAAACGTCGGCGTTAGTCGTGCGCCTGTAGCTCAGCAGGATAGAGCGTCAGCCTCCTAAGCCGAAGGCCCCCGGTTCGAATCCGGGCAGGCGCGTGATCTTCCGTATTCAAGCCAGCTCTTCGTTTATAGCTTCGATCATTGAGCGGGCGTCGTTTTGAATATCTTTCACAAATTTTAACGACGCTCCCTCGAAACGATAAAATCCGTATCTCCACTCGTTGTTTTCCTTTTCTTCCGATAAGATGACAAAATAGCCGGGTCTGACGTTGTTGTCCGTAAAGGCTGCGAAGGACGCGTAGCCTCTTTCGTCAATAAGCGCGAAATCCAAAAGCGCCATAGCGGTTTTTTCATTCGGATATTCTATAGTCAATTCATAGGTCTCACGCGGATTTAATTCATAATAATCTAAATTGCTTTTAATCCATTCCTGACTTTGCGCGTCAGGGTCATCTTCTCCATCAGTCTCGACCAGATCGGCTAACTCGTTTGTTACGACGTTGAGCCATTGCGCGTCAATTATATTTAACATGCCGTCATAGTCGTTCGCGCGAAGTTTTTCGCGCACTGACGCTCCGGCGACATTCGGTAAAATATCGCGTTCAAACAGATAACGCGCCGATTCGTGCATCTGTATTTTGACGGCGTCAAAATCGTCGTCATAGCTATAATCAAACTTAATGGACCGTTTCGCGGGCGGCTCGTATTCCTCTGACGGCTCTTCATCGGCGCTATCGTCCGCGAAAAGATCTTCGGGAACAGGGTCTGAGATCGAAACGGTTTTAGAACTCTCGTCCCACGTCACGTCATAATCGAAGCTTTCGGCGAGATAACGCAAAGGCGCGAGGGCGCGATCATTCATTATGAAGGGCGCTTCTTCCATCTGGATTGTAGACATAACGCCGCCGTGCGATTTGTACGCTATCGGACTGCCTATGAATAATGTGTGTACCGTGGAGTTTTTTATAAATACAACTCTATAATTGTCGCCGTCCCAGCCCACTTCCGCGCCAAGAGCCGTCCCCACGTCGCGCACGGGTAAAAACACCCTGTCGTTTTTAATGACGGCGGGCGTTTGCGTGTCAAGATTTTCGCCGAACGCTATAATAGTTATTTCATGATCGTTTTTCGCTAGAACCGGCGCGGCGCGCGTTAGGGCCGCGGCGATAAAAAGCGCGGCGATCTTTCTGTGAACGTTAATGTTCGTCACCCCTGATCCGTTTATTCATCACTTATGTTTTCCGCAAAATGGGTTAATTATGCGGATCAATCGGCGAACGCGCCCGCCCGTTCTCGAAAAACTTTTTGGCTATGTCCACGCTGCCCATAGCGTCTTTCGCGTAGAAATCCGCGCCGACCATTTTCGCGTATTCGGGGTTAAGCACGGCTCCGCCGACCATAAAGGAGAGGTCAGGGTTTTCGGAACGAATTTGTTCGATCGACGTTTTCATGTTACGCACGGTCGTCGTCATAAGCGCGCTGAGACCGATGAGCTTTACGTCTTTTTCCCGCATAGCGCTCGTGATAGTTTCCGGCGGCACGTCTTTGCCAAGATCGATAACCTCATAGCCGTAGTTTTCCAAGAGCATGCATACTATGTTTTTGCCTATGTCGTGGATGTCGCCGAAAACGGTCGCCATTATAATGCGACCCAGCGGCTTTGGCTTTTCGCCTGATTTTTCCATATGCCTCTTTATTACTTCAAAGCCGTTTTTAACCGCGTCGGCGGACATCATTAGTTGCGGAAGAAATATTTCGCCTTTTTCAAACCGTTCGCCTACAATGTTTAAGGCCGGAATGAAGTGTGAATTTACAATGTCAAGCGGTTCCATTGATTTAAGCGCGGCGCTGACGGCGGGCGCGGTTTCGTCTTTTCGTCCGGATATTATAAGCTCTCGCAAGTCAGCGTCTTTTGGCGAAGCGACAGGGGCGGAGATTGACAGGGCGGCGTATTTTTCTATATAACGCGCCGCGTTTTTGTCAACGTTGTTTATAACGCGAAAGCTGTCTACTATTTCCATATATTTGTCCGACAGCGGGTTAAGTATGGGCGCGTCCAGCCCGGCGCCGAAAGCGGCGGCTAAAAACGCGGCGTTGAGCCGCTCTCTGGCCGGCAGTCCGAAAGAAACGTTGCTTACTCCCAGCGCCGTTTTTACGCCTAGTTCGCTTTTTACAAGCTTTATGGCGTCAAGCGTGACCATAACCTGGTCCTGTTGCGCGGAAGCGGTCAGAACGAGGCAGTCTATAAGCAGGTTTTCGCGAGGGATGCCGTGTTTCGCGGCTTCCGCGACGATTGTTCGAGCGATGTCGGCGCGTTTCCGGCCTGTCGGAGGTATGCCGTTTTCGTCCAGCGTCAGGCCGACGACGAGAGCGCCATATTTTTTAGCTATGGGAAAAACCGCGTCCATCACCTCTCGCTTGCCATTTACGGAATTTATAATCGGTCTGCCGACGCACGCTCGCGCTCCGGACTCAATAACCTCAATGTCAGAGCTGTCTATTTGAAGCGGCGTGTTGACTACTGATTGAACCCGCTTCACGACGCACCGCATCATAGCCGCTTCGTCTATGTCAGGCAGTCCGACGTTGACGTCAAGGACGTCGCCGCCCGCCGCCGCTTGGGATATGGCTTCCTTTAATATGTAGTCCATATTGTTTTCGCGCAGCGCTTCCTGAAGCTTTTTCTTGCCGGCCGGATTAATCCGCTCTCCTATGACTGTGACGTTGCCGTCGAAGATTACCGTTTTAGAGCCGGAGCACGCCGCCGTGACTGTTTCGGCTTTTGGCGGCGCATAGGCTGCGCCGTCGACCGCCCTGACAATTTCGCGTATAAATTCCGGCGTCGTCCCGCAGCAGCCTCCAACTATCCTGACGCCCTTTTCCACGAACCCGCGTATATGGCCGGCGAATTCCTTCGGCGAAATATTGTACATGGTCCGACCGTCAACATATTCCGGCATACCCGCGTTGGGCTGCGCGAACACTGGAACGGACGAATATCTCAATAACTCGTCCACTACGCTCGCAAGCTCTTTAGGTCCTACGGAGCAGTTTACGCCGAGCGCGTCCACGCCAAGCCCGGACAGCGACAGCGCCGCCGAAACAGGATCGCATCCTACGAACGTACGCCCGTCTTCTTGAAACGTCATGGAGCAAAAAACCGGAAGAGACGTGTTTTCCTTCGCCGCCAGCACGGCGGCTTTAGCTTCGTATAAATCTGAAACGGTTTCTATAATAATCAAATCGGCGCCATTCTTTTCGCCGCATATCATCTGCCTGGCGAACATATCGTAAGCCTGCTCGAATTTCAGCGTTCCCATGGGTTCCAAAAGCTGCCCGGCGGGGCCTACGTCAAGCGCGACATAGCGCGCGCCCGAAGCTTTAGCGTTTTTTACCGCCGCGCGGATTACGTCCTCGACGCTGACGCCATATCCGGAGAGCTTTTGTTCGTGGGCCTGAAACGTGTTTGTCGTGACAATGTCCGCGCCCGCCTCAACGTAAAGCTTATGAACGGCGACGATATCCTCCGCTCTTTTTATGTTCCAAAGCTCAGGCAATTCTCCGGCGTCAAGACCCGCTTTTTGCAGCATAGTGCCCATAGCGCCGTCTAAAATTAACGTTTTTTCCTTTATGATGTTTTTTATGTCCAAAAAATTCCCTCCAAGCCGTCTGCCAGCGGCGCTTGCCGGCGGCGTCGCTGTATCTATTAAAAATGCTGATTAAACGCGGTCCCGCGAAACGGCGGCTATCGGCCCCATACGCGAAATCACGGATTTAATCAGCGTTTTTAAATTAGCGGTTTATAACGTTAACTGTCTTAAAAACTTATATACGCAAAGAAATCTAGAACTTTGAAGGTTGTTAAAGCTCAAGCTTCTGCGTGGCGAGACGCTTATAGGTGGCGAGTCTGCGTTTGGAATCGTTTTCGCATTGTTCAAACAAACCGGTCGCTTCTTCAGGAAAGAGCAATTTAAGCGACGAATAGCGCACTTCGCTGTTTAAAAATTCTTGGAAACTGCCCGTTGGGTCTTTTGAGTCAAGAGAAAACGGATTTTTCCCTTCGGCTTCGAGAGCGGGGTTATAGCGATACAGGTGCCAATAGCCCGCCTCAACCGCGTTTTTCGTCTGCTGCGGAGTGGAGCCCATTCCGGCGCGTATGCCGTGATTTATGCATGGCGCGTACGCGATGATTATTGAGGGCCCGGGATATTTCTCCGCTTCCACGAGCGCCTTTACGCATTGGGCCTGGTTCGCGCCCAAAGCCACTTGCGCCACGTATACGTAACCGTAGCTCATAGCTATCATGCCGAGGTCTTTCTTGCGGATTTTTTTACCGGAGGCCGCGAACTTGGCTACGGACGCGGCGGGCGACGACTTGCTGGACTGTCCGCCGGTGTTGGAATAGACTTCCGTGTCAAGCACAAGGACGTTAACGTCTTCGCCGTAGGCCAGCACATGGTCAAGACCGCCGAAGCCGATGTCGTAAGCCCATCCGTCGCCGCCGAATATCCACTGCGATTTCTTAACCAACACGTCGTCATTTTCCGCAATATATCTGTATATTTCAGCCAAGTTTCCGACTTTTATCGCGTCGCCGGCTTTCGCCACGGCGGCGCGCACCGCGCGTGAGGCTTCACGAGACTTTTTGGCGTCGTCTTTGCCTTCGAGCCACGCGGAACACGCCTCTTTAAGCCCCCATTCGGCGGGCGAGTCCTCTTCCAAAATAGCCCTCATGCAACGCGCCAGCTTATCTCGGCGCTGTCTGACGGCGAGCGCCATGCCGAGGCCATATTCCGCGTTGTCTTCAAATAACGAGTTGGCCCATGCCGGACCGTGACCGTTGTGATTACGCGTATACGGCGTCGAGGGCGCGCTTCCGCCCCAAATGGACGTGCATCCGGTGGCGTTCGCTATATACATGCGGTCTCCGAACAACTGTGTGACGAGCTTCGCGTAAGGCGTCTCGCCGCAGCCGGCGCAGGCCCCGGAAAATTCCAGCAGAGGTTGCTCGAACTGACTGCCTTTAACCGTTTCGGGGTTCGCCGGATTTTCTTTATGCTTCAGAGCGATGGCGAATTCCCAGTTCGGTATCTGGTTTCTTTGGCTGTCGATGGGTTTCATCACGAGAGCCTTGTCTTTGGCCGGACATATTTGAGCGCAGTTGCCGCAGCCGACGCAGTCAAGCGCGTCCACTTGTATTCTGTAGTCGTAGTCTTCGAAACCTTTTCCTATGGCCTTTTTTGTCTCGAACAAGTCGGGTTTTGACAGCGTCTCATCCCGGTCAAGCAAAAATGGACGTATGGTGGCGTGAGGACATACGTAAGAGCACTGATTGCACTGTATGCAGTTGCCTATTATCCATTCCGGAACGTCTATCGCTATGCCGCGCTTTTCATAAGCGGCCGTTCCGGAGGGCAATGTGCCGTCTTCGTGGCCTATGAACGCGCTTACGGGCAATGTGTCGCCTTTTTGCGCGTTTACCGGCGCCAATATATCCGTAATGAATTTCGGGGCGTCTTTAAGAAGGTCGAGTCCGCCGGACGAATCTTCGGCGTCCGCCCAGTCCGCCGGTATATCGACCTTTCGGACTTCTTCCATGCCGGCGTCTATAGCCGCGTGATTCATGGAAACTATCTTTTCGCCTTTGTTGCCATAAGTTTTCGTTACGGCGTATTTCATATGTTTAACGGCTTCGTCCGCCGGTATTACATTGGTAAGCTTAAAAAACGCCGCTTGCAGTACGGAGTTTATACGGTTTTTGAGGCCGATTTTTCTCGCTATGCCTATTCCGTCGATTATATAGAAATTAATTTTCTTGCGCGCCAGCGCTCGCCTCATGTTGGCGGGCAGCCATTTATCCAGCTCGTCCGCGCTCCACACGCAGTTTAAAAGGAAGGTTCCGCCGTCTTTCAGCTCGCCTACCATATCGTATTTGTCCACGTAAGACGGATTGTGACACGCCACGAAATCCGCCAGCGTAACATAGTACGATGACCGTATGCGGTTTTTGCCGAACCTAAGGTGCGATTTTGTGACGCCGCCTGACTTTTTGGAGTCATATTCAAAGTACGCCTGCGCGTACATGTCGGTGTTGTCGCCTATAATCTTTATGGAGTTTTTGTTCGCGCCTACGGTTCCGTCAGAGCCAAGGCCCCAAAACTTCGCGCTTATGACGCCTTCAGAGATAACGTCTATGTTTTCTTTAAGCGGCAGCGACAGATTCGTCACGTCATCGACTATGCCGACGGTGAAATGATTCTTAGGCTCCGGTTCATTCAGATTGTCGAACACCGCTATTATCTGAGCCGGAGTTACGTCTTTGGAGCTTAAACCGTAGCGGCCGCCGACTATTTTGGGCATGCCGCCGGTTTCAAAAAACGCCGTGCAGACGTCCTGATAAAGCGGCTCGCCAAGCGCGCCGGGTTCTTTCGTTCGGTCCAGGACGGCGATTTTTAAGGCGGACGATGGAATTTCGTTTAAAAATTTCTTCGCTACGAACGGTCTGTACAGTCTTATGTTCAACACGCCGGTTTTTTGTCCTTGGGCGTTCAGGTAATCCACGACTTCTTCGACTATGTCGCATACGGATCCCATAGCGACTATCACCCTGTCGGCGTCCGGCGCGCCGTAATAGTTGAACAGCTTATAATTCGTGCCCATGAGGTTGTTGATGTCAGCCATGCTCTTTTCCACTACGGCGGGCAGATCGTCGTAGTATCTGTTCGACGCCTCGCGGACTTGGAAGAATATGTCGGGGTTTTGCGCGGAACCGCGCAGCACGGGATGCTCAGGGTTAAGGGCGTTTTTACGAAACGCCGCTATGGCGTCCCAATTAACCAGCTTAGCCATTTCCTCATATTCCCATATTTCTATCTTCTGTATCTCGTGGGATGTGCGGAAACCGTCGAAAAAGTGTAAAAACGGCACGCGCCCGTTTATGGCGGAGAGATGCGCCACGGCGCTCAGGTTCATTACGTCTTGCACGTTGGACGACGCCAAGAGCGCGAAGCCCGTTTGACGGCACGCCATAACGTCGGAATGGTCGCCGAATATGGAAAGCGCGTGACTGGCTATAGTCCTTGCGCTTACATGAAAAACTCCAGGTAAAAGCTCGCCCGCTATTTTATACATGTTCGGAATCATCAGCAAAAGCCCTTGAGAAGCGGTGTACGTAGTCGTGAGCGCGCCCGCCGCCAAAGAACCGTGAACCGCGCCGGAAGCGCCGGCCTCTGACTGCATCTCAGAAACCCTTACTTCCTGGCCGAACAAGTTCTTTTTGCCGTGGGCCGCCCATTCGTCAACATGTTCCGCCATAGTGGACGACGGCGTTATGGGGTAGATGCCGGCGACTTCCGTAAAAGCGTATGAAGCGTAAGCCGCGGCCATGTTGCCGTCCATCGTCCGCATGTTTTTTTGCATTTGTGTTCCCCCTTGTCTGTAATAGCGTTTCGAAAACTCACTCCGGTTCGCGAGACGCTCAATAATTATAAAGCTTATTATTAACAAACTTCAATAATTATAACATAATAATAATCATAGTAAATAAAATTTTCCTGACGGTTAAAACTGCGGACGGCCTGAACTCCGCGGAGCGCTCGCCGCGTGGTCTTTCCATTTCATCCTTGCGCCGGGCCGTCGCGTTGTGTATAATTAATTTCATGCGCTAAGCGGATTATTTTGCGAGGAGTGTATATATGCGCGCTAAAACGAAGAATATAGTTAAAAATTATCTGAGCGGAAAGTTAAGATTCGCGGAGTTCGCTATAACGAACGCGTGCGTCGCTCAATGCAGTTTTTGCGGCATATGGAAGCAGACGCCTAAAGTTTTTGTGGACGGAGAAAAAGCGCTTGACGCGATAGACCGTTTGGCGGACTTGGGAGTGTCGCACATAACGCTTACGGGCGGAGAACCGCTTCTTCACCCCATGATAACGGATTTTGTACGCAAAGCGTCGTCACGCGGAATGCACAACGCGGTTTTGGACGCGGCGCCTGGCCTTTTGCTTAGAAACGATATTATAAGCCGTCTTGACGACGCGGGCGCCGACATTATAAGCGTTTCGTTCGATTCCGGCGATCCGGCCGTAATGGAAAAATCGCGTAAGATTAAAAATATATATGAGGATATAAAAAAAGCGGTCTCTGAAATTAAGAAAACGCGAATGAAGTCTATGGCCTCGATGCTGATATGGAATGAAAATCATGACAAATTGGAGGAGGTCTGCGAAAAAGCCGCGGATATAGGCTTTGACCTCATATCGTTGAATTATCCGACGTTTTCGGAATCTGACGTGTATGAACTTGGCGGGGAAGGCGTGAACCTTTCGCGTGAGCGGTTGATACAGTCGTTGGAGAACGCGATAAAGCTAAAAAAGTCGCGAAAGTATAATATTATAAACTCATCGATTTCAATGCGAAACATTATCAATTATTTAAAAAACCCCGCCAGCGCTCGTTATCACTGTTTCGGCGGGAAACGGGTGATGTTCGTCGATTGGTTTTTGGACACGCATCCGTGCATGCAATTGAAAACATCGCTTGGAAGCGTATTGACGATTGACAAGAGCGCTCTCGGACTCCCCGCGTGCAACAAATGCAATATGAGTTGGTATCGAGATTTCAGCATGTTTTTCCAGGGCGCGCGCACGATCCCTACGATCCTCGAATCGCTGGCGAGCGTGGGCTATGTCGTAAGATAATAAAGCGTTGAGATTTGATGGAAGGGATGAATTCGCAAATGGTTTTTCACGAAAAGATAAGACGGGTCCGCCGGACAGCGGGTATTTCTAAGGAACAGCTTTCCGAACGCGCGGATATTTCGATTGACGTATTGTCGCAGTTGGAGTCCGGCGAGATCGAGCCTGAAAAAGCCGATGTTTCGAAATTGGCTAAAGCTTTGGGCGTTTCAGCGAAACGTCTCCTTGATGATAGCGTGAACGAGGCGCCGCGGGCGGCTAAAAAGCGCGCGGGGAAGCTTATTACGCTGTCGTGGATTTTCATCGGAGTCGGAATAGCCGCCGTAATAGCGGCGTTTATCGCGGCGGCGGCCATTCCGGCTCAAAAGCCGATACCGTCCATCGCTATGCCTGTAATAGAAGACGGGGTAATATCTATGCCTAAAGACAGCGTGGGCGTAGCGGGATACATGGAAACGCGCGGGGATATAAGGTCGTTTTTATCCACATACAATTTGAATGAAGCCTTTATCGCTTGTTTGGCGCTGTTGTTAATCGGCTCCGTGATTGTGATCGCGGATAGGTTAAAGCGGTCCTGACGCGAATGGCGGAACCTTAGAGCCTGTTTAATATCTCCGTTTTGCGTCTTTTCGGCTTATTAGACCTGTCCCGAAATCTGACTCCGGTGTCCGCGAAATCTTTGCTTTGCGAAAAATCCGCTCGTGAATCTGACTCCGACGGATTCACGAGCTGATTTTTCGCTATTTTAAATTTTCGGGGTTTAACCCTTCCAGTTTCGGCAAAACGAATCTGCCGTCTTTACGTATCAGCGTATCGTCGAAATAAATTTCTCCGCCGCCGTATTCAGGCGTTTGTATTTGCACAAGATCCCAGTGTACGGCGCTGTTATTACCGTTATCGGCGTCCTTATAACATGAGCCTGGCGTGAAATGAAAGGAGCCGCTTATCTTTTCATCGAATAATATATCTTTCATGGGTTTTTGGATATACGGATTCACGCCCATCGCGAATTCCCCGACATAACGCGCCCCTTCGTCCGTGTCAAGTATTTTATTTATGCGCTCCGTATCATTAGCCTCAGCTTTTATTATTTTACCGTCTTTAAAAGTCAGGACTACATCGGTAAAAGTGAAACCGTGATATATTGACGGCGTATTATACGATATTACGCCGTTTACTGAGTTTTTAACCGGCGCTGTGTATATTTCTCCGTCGGGTATGTTGCGAAGTCCGGCGCATTTTTCTGAAGGTATATTTTTTATTGAAAAACTTATGTCCGTGCTTCCGCTTTTAATTCGCACTTTATCCGTAACGTCCATTAGCTCCGCCAGAGGCCCCATAGCGTCCGACATCTTTTTATAGTCCAGACAGCACACGTTGTAGTAAAACTCTTCGAAGCTTTCCCTGCTCGTCCCGGCGAGCTGCGCCATACTGGCGTTCGGGTAGCGCAAAACCACCCATCTTGTATTGCCTACCCGTATGTCATGATGCACTGTCTGGCTGTAAAGCCTGGCGTACATATCAGTTTTCTCAGAAGGCGCGTCAGCCAGCTCATCCGTATTCGACGCGCATCGAAGCCCGACGTAAGCGTCCATTTTACCCATACGCGCCCTATGAAATTCCGCCATAAGATTGATTTGCTCTTCCGTGGCGTAAAGCAGAATTTCTCTGTCCGTTCTTTCGTCATAAATCTCTGTAAACGGTATGGCGCCGACCTTATACGTCTCTTTAACGATTTCGTTCAAAAGCGGTATGCCGTCCGTTCCTTTGCATTCTATAAGAATTTTGTCGCCCTTTTTAAGCGCGCAAGAGTAATTGACTATGTTTTTGGCAAGCAGTCTGTCGCGTTGGTCCATTGTCACGTCTCCTAACATAATAAGTTTTATCAAAACGCCGTTTCCTTTAAATTCAAGCTTGACGTCTTGGCAAGAATCGTTATATATATAGTCTAGCGCTAACACGATAAATATACAAGAAAGCTATTTCGAGCGCGTTTTATACTGAACTCAGTTTGAAACATATCCAAACCGGGCGAGGCTTCGCGACAAAGTCTGGCGTGAAAAAGACCGTTCGGACGGTTATAGTTTAGACTGAGTTCAGTATTAGGGCAGGCGGGGTGAAAATGCGCGTTATTAAAATTTCCGTAGGCGCCTTAATCGAATTCGCCATGAGAAGCGGCGACATAGACGCGCGGCGCTCGTTGAAAACACGCGCTCGGGAAGGAACGCTCGCCCATCAGCGGCTTCAACGCCGGCGCGAAAAGCGGTCTTTATTGGCGGGCGACGAGTATTTAAAAGAAGTCGCTTTGTCGCGAACGCTGGATGTTCCGCCGTTTTCGTTCGAGGTAGACGGGCGCGCCGACGGGATAACAATAAAAAAGGACGGCGGCGTGATAATAGAAGAAATAAAATCTACCGTCCGACCGCTCGACGATATCGATAAACCGTCGGAACGCCACTGGGCTCAGGTCAAAATTTACGCGTATATGCTAAACAAGGAGCGAACTGGCGTTCGCGTCACGTATATAAGCGTCGAAAATGATGAACTGAGGGAGTTTGACGAGTATATAACGCGAGAGGAAGCGAAAGCGTTTTTCGTGAGCGTGGCGGAGCGTTACGTCGCGTTCGCCGAATTATCCGTACGTTTGACCCGCGAAAGCGACGAAAGCGCCAAACAAATGTCGTTTCCGTTTGAGAGCTATCGTGATAATCAGCGCAATTTCGCCGTCGCCGTTTATAAGACCATAGCGTCGGGTAAAAAGTTGTTCGCGCAGGCGCCCACCGGTTCCGGTAAGACTGTGTCGACCGTTTTCCCGTCCATAAAAGCGCTGGGCGAAGGGTTGATCGATAAAATCGTTTATGTCACGGCGAAAACGCCGGCGCGAAGCGTAGCGGAGCGAACGCTTCACGCGATGTCGCGCAAAGGGCTTGTCATCAGAAGCGTGACTCTTACCGCGAAACATAAAATTTGTTTTCTTGAACGCCCGGCGTGTTACCCGGAAAAATGCGCGCGCGCGAATGGACATTTTGACCGCGTAAACGCCATATTGATCGATATGCTGAACCACGAGACGATTATGACCCGTGAAATAATAGTCAAATACGCCGCCGCGAGAGATGTATGCCCGTTCGAGCTATCGCTCGACGCCGCCATTTTCGCGGATGTCATAATATGCGATTACAATCACGTTTATGACCCCGCGGCCAATTTGCGGCGTTTTTTCGAGAAAAAGCGCGTCGTCGCGCTCCATGACGAGGCGCACGGTATGGCCGATCGCGCTCGCGACATGTATTCGGCGAAATTGACTGAAGCCGATTTCTCCGAGGTGATTAAACAAGGCGTTGGCGCGAAAAAATCTATCGTTAAAATAAAACGCTGGTTTGATTCCATGGAAGAAGGCGTATTCTTTAATAAAGAGCCGCCGTCGGAATTTTCGCGGCTTTTAACGGACTTTAGCGCCAAGATAGACCGAATGGCAATTCAAGGCGCCGTATCCGACCTGCTTTTAGATCTGTATTTCAAGGTTTTAGATTTCACTCGAGCGTTCAGTTTTTATGATGAACGGTTTATATTCCGTTTGGAGAGAAGCGGACATGAAATATCCGTTAAAATAATATGCCTTGACCCATCGGTTCTGTTAGCCGAAACTCAAAAAAAAATTTCGGCGTCGATATTCTTCTCAGCCACTCTTACACCGGCGAAATATTTCATGCGTTCACTGGGCGGAGATAGCGACGACCTCTATTTTAGAGCGTCGTCGCCGTTCCCTCGGGATAATCTATGTCTGCTCGTGGACGGAACCGTATCGACGTTTTATAAAAACAGGCGCTCCAGCTTGCCTGAAGTCGTTGACCGGCTTTACAAAATGATTTCCGGAGCGGCCGGCGTTTATATGGCCTTTTTCCCTTCATATGAATATATGCGCCAAGCCAGCGAAGCGTTTTCATCGACATATCCGGAATTAAACACAGCCGTTCAAACGCCTGACATGACCGAATCCGAACGCGAAGTTTTTTTGCGAAATCTCACTCAAAGCGCGGAATCTTCGCTTGTTTTCGCGGTTTTAGGCGGCATATTCGCGGAAGGGGTTGACTTGCGTCTAAAGGGCGCCGCCATAGTCAGCGTTGGTCTTCCGCTCATTACGCCGGAACGTAGTGTAATGAGCGAATATTACGAAGCCGCGGAGCTTGACGGCTTTAAATACGCCTACGTATATCCGGGGTTTAATAAGATTTTACAAGCCGCGGGACGCGTGATAAGATCCGAAAACGACAAAGGCGTCGTACTTTTAATAGACAGTCGATTCTTGCGCCGCGACTATGTGGAAATGTTTCCGCCGGAATGGAACGGATTCAAACGCGTGAGCGCTCAAAGCATATCCGGCGCTATAAGCGCGTTCTGGCGAAACTCCCCTTAATGGCCTGGGAGCCGCGACGAGCGGCGTTTAACGCGTAACAGCGCCTTTAGTTGTCAGTTTTTTACGCCAGCTTCCTCAAAACGAGCAAAACCAACGCGGCTATGATGAAAACCGCCGAAAGCGCCGCGAGAACAATAGCGATTAATCGCATTCTTCGCGCGATTTTACCGTTGTCCTTTTTATGACGAACTTTGTCCTCCTTGCGATCGCTTTCGGCGCCGGCGTCATGGGATGCGCCTTTATCGCCGGAATCATCATCGGTTTTGGCGATATCGGTCAAATTGACCATAATTTCATTATCGTTAATTTTCGCTTTATCCTTTGACAATTTTCAAAGTTCACCCTCCCGAACGTTTTTTCTTTTTGGCCAGCGACTCTCCGCTTGTATCGCCGCGCGCCGTTTCCTTAATGGGCTCTTCCTGACTCTTCGCAGGCTCTTCTTGTCGCCCGCCAGGTTTCGCCGTCCGCTTTTTTAGACCCGTTTTTTTTTGGATTGAGCGAATGGAGCGCCGGATATCCTGAGCGCGAAATCTCTTATTTCCGCCAGTGCGGACAGCGTGAAGCGAAGGAGGAACGGGAACCGGCGCAATGCTATGTCGAATAAAAACAACAGAAGCGCGGACGCTTCAGCGGGAGAAGCTATGATCGCGCCGCCTTCGGTGACGAGCCTTTTCGGCAAGTTTCCCACCGTCATAATCCGCTCTGATATCGTATTCCTTCGAATATGGCGCTCTCACGCCGGAAAAAACGCTCTCTACGCCGTTTGGCGTTTCGATATCCATTCCAGCCATATAAACGCCTTCGCATCCCGACGGAATTGGCGATACCGGCCAAATTAACTACAATGCTATCTTTTGACAATTTTCGAAACTCACCCTCCCGAACGTTTTTTCTTTTTGGCCAGCAACTCTCCGCTTGTATCGCTGCGCGCCGTTTCCTTAATGGGCTCTTCCCGCCCCTTCGCAGGCTCTTCTCGTTTGCCCGCCAGGTTTCGCCGTTCGCTTCTTTAGACCCGTTTTTTGGATTGAGCGAATGGAGCGCCGGATATCCTGAGCGCGAAATCTCTTATTTCCGTCAGCGCGGACAACGTGAAGCGGAGGATGAACGGGAACCGGCGCAACGCTATGTCGAATAAAAACAACAGAAGCGCGGCCGTTTCGGCGGGAGAAGATATGATAGCGCCGCCTCCGACGACGAGTTTTTTCAGCAAGTTTTCGCCGTCATAATCCGTTCTGATATCGTATTTCTTCGAATATGGCGCGCTCACGCCGGAAAAAACGCTCTCCACGCCGTTTGGGGTTTCGATATCCATTCCAGCCATATAAACGCCTTCGCATTCCGACGGAATTGGCGATATCGGCCAAATTGATTACAATTTTGTCATCGTCAATTTTCGCTCTATCTTTTGACAATTTTCAAAGTTCACATTCCCGAACGTCTTTTCTTTTTGGCCAGAAGCTCTCCGCTTGTGTCGCCGCGCGTCGTTTCCTTAACAGACTCTTCCAGCCCCTTCGCAGGCTCTTCTCGTTGCCCGCCAGGTTTCGCCGTCCGCTTCTTTAGCCCCGTTTTTTTGGATTGAGCGAATGGAGCGCCGGATATCCTGAGCGCGAAATCTCTTACTCCCGCAACTGCGGACAGCGCGAAGCGGAGGATGAACGGGAACCGGCGCAACGCTATGTCGAATAAAAACAACAGAAGCGCGGCCGTGAGCGCGTATGCGCTTATATCGCGTCGTTCGCCCACATCCGTCGTATCCTGCGCGAACGCTTCGGCGGGAGAAGATATGATCGCGCCGCCTCCGACGACGAGCCTTTTCAGCAAGTTTTCGCCGTCATAATCCGCTCTGATATCGTATTCCTTCGAATATGGCGCGCTTACGCCGGAAAAAACGCTCTCCACGCCGTTTGGCGTTTCGATATCCATTCCAGCCATATAAACGCCTTCGCCCCCTGACGGAATCGTCGCTTTAAATTCACCCGGCGCGGTTTGTTTAAACGCCGCTTTGAACGTTTGTCCGTCTGGCGCGACGATTACGCCGTCAGCGCCTGAAACGCCGTCAGAATATGCTGTAATCATAGTCAATTCAATCTCGTCGCCGTCCAACCGTGACGTCAGGCGAACGTTTTTGCGGTTTCGCGCCGTCCATGAAAAGGCGTTAAGAAAAATGCACTCGCCCGCCGCGGAGTTAATCCATTCCGCGCTCCACACGCCTGACATGTCGCTTGTCCAAGCGACGCTTTTGCCAAGCCCGTATTGCCACGCCGCCAGCGCGGGTTCGCCGTTCGGAGCGGCTAAAACTATGTCGGCGCGGTCTTTTCGCGTTGTGGCTACATAGCCGCCGAGCGGCGGCGCGGCGTCCGCTCCGTCCAAGATTATATCCGCTATTTGTCCCTTATCCGTTACGGACGGGTAGAAAACGTCATTGTTTAAAAAACGACGGCCAGCTAAATTCGTTTCTTTCGCGAAGATTTTTGGTAGGTCCGTAAATTCGTCGGAATAATAATATCGCCCGCCGCCCATAGAGGCCAGAGCCGTCAATAATTTCGTATCGGAGTCGGAGCCGACCGCGACAGTGGAAAGCGTTATGCCGGAAGCTCGCATACTCGCCGCAAGACCCGCGTATCCGCTCTGTTCGGCTTGCCCATCGGTAAGCAGCACGATATGCTTTTGTTTAACGTCAGCGTCAGCAAGGGTTTCGTAAGCTTCCGTAAGACCCGGCAAAATGCTTGTGCCGCCGCCCGGCGATATGTTAGCCACGTCTTCGGTCGCTGAAGAGCCTTTCACTGGCTGAAACGGGCTTGCCCAGTGAAATTGGTCGTCAAACGCCACCACGCCGAAGCTGTCTTTTTCTTCAAGTGTCTCGAATGAGCGTATCACCGCCTCTTTGGCCAGTTCCAGCTTTGAAACGCCGTAACGGCCGGACGTCATGCTCCCTGAGCGGTCAATGACTATTATCATTCCAAGATTGGGCGAGTTTTCCTTATCCTCCAGCCGCATATTCACCGGAAGCGCGGCTTCGACGGGCGTATCCGTCCAATCGCCCAGCGCGTAGGAGTTTTCGCCGCCCGTCATCATAAGTCCGCCGCCCGCGTTCTTAACATAGCTTTCAAGCGTTTCGTCGAATCCCGCCGGGAAGTCGCCCATCGAAACGTCGGCCAGTATCACCGCGTCATATATATTCAAGTTTTCAAACGACGATGGCGCGAACCACGGCTTCGCCGCGATGACTTCCACGCCCGCTCGCCGCAAAATTTGAGCGACGTGTTCGCCGCCGCCGTTTTCTATAAGCAGCGCTCTTACGCCGCCTTCCGCCGCGCCGTAAGCGTACGCCGCGTTGTTTTCCGAAAATAAGTCGTTTTCCGGCAAGATTTCCGCTCGATACGCGAGCGCGCCGCCTTCGCCCGTTTTATCGGAAAATATATATTTATTTTCTCCTTTGCGGTACGAAATATTATCATTTATTATCAGTTCGTTATTTTTATATACCACTATGCGCGCATCGCCGTCGCTTAACGCGTGCACCGTCGCCTCAACGGCGTATTCGCTGTCTTTTCGCAAAAATTCCGGAACCTTTATGGATGTGAGTTGCACCTCGTTTTCGTTCGTTTCCTTTTTCACATACGCGGCGCTAACCGTTACGCCGCGCTGGTCCAGGACACGAACGCGCGAACGCGCGTCACCCATGTTTTCAGCCCCGTCAGAAATCAAAACAACCCTTTTTTTGACGCTGTCAGGCATTAAGGCGTTCGCCAGTTTTAGAGCCTCGTCTATGCTCGTAAAGCCTTTTTTAACGGCGGCGTTTTGATGAAACGGAGCGTCAACGGATACGGCGTTTTCGCCGAACAAGATGACCTTCACGTACTCGTCCGCCGGCCGGCTGTCTAACGCTTCCTCTAGAAAACTGAAAGCTTCCTCTTCATCCATGCTCGCGGAAACATCAATGGCGAAAACGGTAACCGCCGTCTTGGAGCGCATAATGACCGACGTTCCCGATATGGCGATTATCAGCGGCGCCGAGACGACTATACGAAACACGGTGAACGCGCGCGGCGTCCGACGTCCGAAAAGCATGAAAAAAGCCGCGCAAACTGGCAGTAAGACAAGACCCCACGGACGTAAGAATTCAATTGCCACGCGTGAACACCAGCCATTCAGCTAAGATAAGCGCAAACGCCAATATAATGAAATGAAACGCGACGCTTTTATCTGTCATAATTCTTCCGGCGGCGGCGCCAACTTCGTCGTTTTCCGCGGCCGGACCGGGCGTAATGTCTGAATCGCCGGGCGCGGCGTTGGCGGCGAAATCCGCGTAAACCTCTCCGTCAGCCGTTTCCTGTGTCAATGTGTAAATCCCGGGGATCCGCGGATTATACATAACTGACGGCAAGACGTCCATTTCGCCGTCGGGCGTGGCTACGCGCGATTTCACGGCGTCGGGTGACACGTTCAGCTCGACAGGCTCGCCGCAATATACGTCGTCTTCGCCCGCCGCGCCGCCCTGCGGTATGAAATAGCGAATTACATTGTGTATGAACACTGGGAATTCTTTGCGGAGCGGCAAATCCGTATCATGCAGATCAAACGCCATAACGGCCGCTTTGCGCTCGTCAACGCGCCCGGCCAAAATAAACGGCGACCCGACCTCGTCCGCCCATTTTGGCGCGACGATATCCTTCACCTTAGCCGCGTAAAACGACGCGTCGCGTATGTAATCGAAAAACGGCGCCGGGCTTGAGCCGATCGGAGCCGTTATCTCCGTCGGCTCGTCAATCTCGCCCTTAACTTCCAAAAAGGCGGCTCCTTCCTGGGGGTTAAAAACCAAAACATGCCCGTCTTCAGGCGTTTTTGGCAGAGAAACGCCGTCCAAAACATACAAATAAAACCCTGTTATCTCTTTAGCGTCTTCCGGCGTGATTTTATAAAGCTCCACGCTTGGCATAAGCGACAGAGCGTTTTCCAAAAATACGTTTCGCTCCGTGATAAGCGCCACTTTTCGCTTTCGCGGTGCCGCCGCGACCGCATAGCCGGAATTATCCGCTAAAAGAAAATCGTCTTTAGCGAGACGGGCCTCGATATACGTCGCGTCGGGCGGCAGATCCGTAAAAAATACATTGCGTTCGCCGCCCGCTTCGACGGTCACGTCTTTCACGCTTTGAAACTCGCCGTCGCAGTATATTTCAATGGAATTATCTAATTTTTTATTCGAGAAATTCCCCACTGTGACGAGCGCTATAATCCTGTCGATTTCCATAGAAAGCGCCACGCGCGAAACGGACATGTTCTCGTCCGATATTCCGAATAGAACATCTTTAGCGCCGTAAAACCCATAGCTTTTGTCCGAAAAAACGTACAGCGCTCCGGACGTCGTTTTTAAAAGCTCTTCCGTAGCGGTGAAATCAAAAGCGCCGTATTCGGAAGGGATCGCGTCAATGGCGTTTATAACCGCGCGTTTGTCGAAGCTTGAATTTATCGCGATATACGGAGCGCCTCCAGCCGCGATTACCGAAAACATCGTCTTATCCGTCGAGGACAAAACCAAGTTTTTCATTTCCTCTTTCGCCCGTTCAAAACGCGAAGGCGCCACATCCGCGGCGGTCATGCTCATCGACGCGTCGAGCGTAAGCGTATAGCTGTCCGCGGATTCCGCGGAGACGAAGTAGGGTCCAGCTAGCGCCATAACAATCAGCGCCGCTAGGAAAAGCTGCAAGAACATCAATGGGTTTTTAAAGGGTTTTTGCCATGGCCGCTGTGAAAGCCGCGTCGAAACAGCCTTTTCCCATAGAAAAAAACTGGACACGGTTCGTTCGACATGTTTTTGTTTTAATAAATACATTATAATTATAGCGGGCAGAGCCGCAAGCCCAGCCCACGCTAATGGGTTCGTAAAGCCCACGTTCGAACACCTTCGGATTCTCAATTTTGAAAAACGACGCTTTCAAACCGCGCGCGAAACGCTAAAAAGGGATGAAGTCCCTAAGAGCCTGTTTAAGATCTCGTTTTTTAAACAGGCTCTTAGCAGGGAAAGTTTTTCGCCCCTTTCAAAACTTAAGATGACTATCCAGACAAGTCATAAAGATCTTGGGGCTCCGCCCCAAACCCCGCCGGGGTCTTCGACCCCGGACCCCGCGCCGCGCGTTTGCGCGGCTTCATGAA